>NZ_JBSXOH010000098.1:0-193023 GCF_056859355.1 Cyclobacterium sp. L-R | reverse complement strand
AATCGCTTTAAAATCAGCCACTTTGTTGCTGTTTTCAATTTCACCATAGCGGTGCTATGCTAAAATCTCCAAACAGCCTGATTTTCTTGCGATTGCAACACTTCCCGTAAACACGGGACAGGCTTCACCCCTGACTATTGTCAGGAAGGAGAAATCCTATTACATAATCCGGGTTAAAAAATATAGAAAGCCAAATGATTCATTTCATTTGGCTTTCTATTGTTCCGAAATCTTGTAATTTTACAGCAAGCTTCCCTTTTATTTAAAATGGAAGACTTAAAAATGAAATTCATGGACTGGTTAATATTAATAAGTTTGATTGTTTTTGGTGCACTTTTGGTAATGCTGGAAGTTATTTTTGTACCGGGAACGACCGTAGTAGGTATATTGGGACTTGTCTTTACAGCTCTAGGGATTTATCATGCTTTCATTCACTTCTCCCCAGTTGTAGGGTATGGAGCCTTAGCTGCTTCTGGTTTTATAAACTTGGGAATGATCGTTTATGGTTTTAAGTCTGGGGTGTGGGATCGTTTCGCGCTCAAGGATACCTCTTCTGGAGGAGCGTATGACGATCGTCTGCTAGGGCTTGAAGTTGGTCAGGTAGGCGAAACGCTTTCTGATTGTAAGCCTTACGGGAAAATTATTATTGAAGATAAAATTTATGAGGCCAAATCTCAGGGAGGGTTTATTCCTGCAAAAACAAGCATTACTATTTCAAAAATTGAAAACAATAAAATCATCATAAAACCTTAAATTATGGATATTTCTAATTCGGTATTGGTATTGGTCGCCGCCTTTGGCGGTCTTATTATATTATTTGTCTTCCTCTATTTTGTACCCGTAAATCTCTGGATTACTGCCATTTTCTCCAACGTAAAGGTTGGGCTTTTGGAATTGGTGGGTATGCGAATCAGAAAAGTGCCTCCTGGGGTGATTGTCAATTCGCTAATTACCGCAACCAAAGCTGGGCTTAATCTTACTACCAATGATCTGGAAACGCACTTTTTAGCTGGAGGTAATGTGCCAAATGTTATTAGGGCTTTGATTTCAGCAGACAAGGCAAATATCTCTCTTTCTTTTAAACAAGCTACAGCTATAGACCTAGCAGGAAGAGATGTGTTTGAGGCGGTTCAGATTTCAGTAAACCCTAAAGTGATCAATACTCCCAATGTAGCAGCAGTAGCAGCAGATGGTATTCAGCTTATTGCCAAAGCAAGAGTGACTGTAAGAGCCAATATCGCTCAATTGGTAGGTGGAGCTGGTGAAGAAACGATTTTGGCTAGAGTAGGCGAAGGGATTGTTACTTCTATAGGTTCTGCGAAGAACCATAAAAGTGTGTTGGAAAACCCTGATAAAATCTCAAAACTTGTATTGGAAAGAGGGCTTGATTCAGGTACTGCATTTGAAATATTATCCATAGACATTGCAGATATCGATGTTGGATCAAATATTGGAGCAAAACTTCAGATTGATCAGGCTACTGCTGATTTGAAAGTAGCGGAAGCTAGGGCCGAAGAAAGAAGGGCAATGGCGGTTGCCCTAGAGCAGGAAATGAAAGCTAAAAATGTTGAGATGAAAGCGAAGGTAACCGAAGCTGAGTCTGAGGTTCCTAAAGCCATTGCAGAAGCATTTAGGTCCGGTAACTTGGGTATAATGGATTATTACAAAATGGAAAATGTAAAATCTGATACCAGTATGCGTGATTCAATAGCAAAATCTGATGAAAATAAATCCTCCGACAGGTCTAGAGGAAACGATAAAAATAAATAATAAAAAAAGGGGCTTTATGCCCCTTTTTTCTCTTTCCTTCTTTTTTTCAATTCTTTTTTACTCAATATTTCAGGCACTTCTTCTGCCTTGCTTTTTGCTAAAATTTTAGCATTCTTATTGTCAAATAGAATGGCGTTATAGTAAAGGGGAAGTTCGAAATCCCCATTTTCTTTTATCACCCCGTATTTGTCACCTTTCCTGATTAAGATCTTATCTTTAGCCTCTCTTCTGATTTCCTCAAATACTGGTTGGCTAATGATAGTGCCATCTGGCTTGGCTAGTCCAAACAAGCCATTGTCTTCTAAAAGGTAATAGTCATCCATCATTCTGCTAATTCTTTTACAAGGGCTTTCGAGCAAAGACTTCCCACTTTTATTGATCAGGTCGTACTTGCCGTCGATTTGAACGATAGCCAGGCTGTTTTTAAAGGGCCCTACAGCGCTGTATTGATAAGGGATGACCAATTCCTGCTGATGGTTGATATAACCCCATTTGGTGCCGGTTTTCACACTTGCCATGCCTTCTGAGAATACTTTTACCTGATCAAATTCAGGACTTACTATGGTGTCACCAGAGGCATTGATAAAGCCGAAGCCATTTCCAATTTTGGCGCCATAAGCACCTTCGTTACCGGGCAGAATACCTGTGGCAGTTTTTGTTGGCTTAACTTCCCAGTCACCTTCTTTATTTAACAAGCCCGTGGTCCCATCTCTAAAGTGAACATTAAAATAGCTTCCTGATCTTCTGACGGAATCCATTCCGACAATATCCAGCAGGATACCGTCATTTTTCATTATCCTACGCAATTTTCCATGGATGTATTCTACCATTACATCATGTTCAATGCTAATCCTGTGGAAGCTATTGTACCTGATGTCAGCCGTAGTGGATAGGGCGTTGATCAAAAGGTATTCATTGCTGTTTTTAGCATAAAAATAATTGTCTTCCAAGTGGCTTATTTCATCAATAACAGGCTTTAGAATATAATCTCCTTCCATATTGATTAAACCCAAGCCAGAGGCTTCCCTAGCAACAATTACATCATCAGTAGGGTCTGTAAGTGAAATAAAACGGTGTTCTGGAGTTTGTGAAAGGGGTAAAGAGAAGCTTCCATCGCTATTTTGAGCGATCACCTGACCATTTCTGGCTATTCTGGCCGAAACATAACTACCTATAGGAGTAGTCTCCCTTTTGCCTCTGTCGTAAACAAAGTAATCATCGCCTATTCTTGCAAGTAATCGGGTATAATAAGAATCAATTTCATCATAAATAGCAGGTAGCACCTGCTCCCCATATTCATGGATTGCCCCAAATTTATCCTTGTTTTGGATGATTATCCAAGGCTCAAGAAATTGATAGAGGGAAGCATCCTCTATTACGGTGAATGGTTCATATTTTGCGTCTAAAAAAGAAAGATCATTGTCCCAAACATTGATCCTTAGGTTATTTCCTAATAAGAAAATTTCTCCCTTAGAAAGCTTTTTTTCCAAGTGGAAGTCGTTGTCAAATACTTCCCAGGTTTGAGTTGAACCTACCCTTGCAAACAGTACGGTTAATAGCAAGGTTATAAAAAATCTGTATAGGTTTAATTTATGCATTTTAGCGTGTTTTAGGGGTGAAAGTAAAAAAGAAATTACAGCTTTCCCAATAAAACTACAAAGGCAATTTTAACTGCTGAATAAAAAAATATAAGTAGGTCAGTACTTGGTTTTTACCTAATGATCTGTTTTTTTGACTTCTTCTTTTTCCAAGTCAAAAAGGTCATTAATGATTCCAATCATTTCTTCAGCTTGATCCCTTTTGCAAGCAGCTCTTAGTTGTACCACGGGTACTTTAAGAATTTTTTGCATCATGCTTTTGGTCATTTTATCGATAATATCGAACTGTTGACTATCTGCATTCTTGAGGTATCTCTCCAGCTCTTCCTTACGGATTTGCTCCAAGCTGTTTTTTAGTTTATTGATGGTGGGGGAAACCATCATTTCTTTTTTCCAATCGTAGAATTCTTTAATGTTCTCTACGATAATATTCTCCACATGTGGTATAGCTGCTTTCCTTTTGCTTAAGGTTTCGGTCGCCTTGCTTCGGATATTGTCCACATTATACAGCAATACACCTGGAAGGTCTTCCACTGCGGTGTCAATACTTCTTGGTACCGAAAGATCTACCAATAATTTATAGCTTTTTATATTAAAACTACTTATTAACTGTTTGCTAATTAAAGGTTCAGACATTGCGACCGAAGAAATGATCACATCTGCCTCTTTCATCGCTTCAAAGCAATCCTCGAAGGGGATGGCTTCAAAATTATATTCAGTAGCCAATTCCAAAGCTTTAGAATAGGTCCTGTTGGCAATTTTTATTTTTGCATCACCCAAATAAACCAGGTTTTTTGCAACATCTTCTCCTATTTCTCCCAGTCCTACCAGAAGTACTCTTGGTTGGTGGGTATTGGAGGTAAGTTCTTCAATTAATTCCACTGCTGCATAGGATACAGAAGCAGCTCCATCTCTGAATGCCGTCTCTTGTACTACCTTCTTATTGGTGAAGAATATGGTATGCATGAGGCGGTGTAAGAAAGGTCCAGCCATGTCCATGTCCACAGCAGTCTGATACGCTCGTTTTACCTGATTGGATATTTGCATGTCTCCAATAACCTGAGCTTCCAGACCCATCGCCACTCTAAAAAGATGGGATATGGCTGTTTTATCATCATGGAAAATGTCAAAATATTCCAAATACGATATGGTATCTACCAGTCCTTTTTCTAGCCCTACAAGTTTTATGATTTCTGTGGAAAGATCCAGTTCGTGGCTGTAATATATTTCTGTCCTGTTGCAGGTAGAAAGAATCAAGGTATCCGTCAAGCTAAAAAACTCTCTCAATTTTCCCAAAAGAGAACGTACCGCTCCTTCGTCCAAAGAAACCAACTCCCGGATTGCTACGGGGGCATTCTTAAATGAGAGACTTAAAGCTTTAAACTTTGACTGCATGGTGACGAACTTTCAGCTACAAATTTATTATAGAATTGGGACGAAATGAATTAATTCGGCAAAGGGAGTTTAATTTATAATACTTCTAAATAATTAATGCCGCATTAAATCCTAATACAATATTGCGAATTTTTGGAATAACATTCCAATATTCTTAATTTATGTAGCCAATAGAGAAAATCTATGATGGAAAATTGGTTCTACATATTAAAATCGTACTTGGGTTTTACCCGTAGGGAAATGCGAGGTTTCGTTTTTGTAATCCCTATACTTTGCCTGCTATACGCTGGGCCATTTTTTATAGAACGCTATCACCACTCTTCTGATCAAGCTACTTATTTGGCTTACATTGCTGAAAACAATGAATTGTTAAGCCAAAAGGTTCCTTCTCGGATAGATTCTAGTCAGAAAAACCAAAAGCCAAGCCAGGAAACAAAGAGGGAAGAAAAGAAAAGCAGCTCTTCATCATCACTAAAGAAACCTAGCAAGCCAAGTTTCAATAAAATAACTTTTTCTGAAGCTACTGCCATTGAATTGCAAATGGTACAAGGTGTAGGACCTGTTCTTTCTGCGCGAATTGATGATTACAGAGAAAGTTTAGGCGGTTTTCACAGTCCGGAACAAATTCTGGAAGTTTATGGGGTAGATGCTGAACTCGCCGAGAAAATTTACTCTGTATTTGCTTTTGAAGCTCATATAAGTCGTCAATTAAATATCAATTCAGCAGATTTTAAACAATTGATAAAGCACCCTTATATAGACTATGGGGCCACTAAGGTGATTTTGGCTTATAGGAAACAACATGGGCCATACAAATCAGCAGAAGAGTTGTTGAAGATTAAAATTTTCAATGAAGACTGGGTAAATAGAGTTTCCCCTTACCTGACTTTTTGATTTCAATTAGAAATAGTGAATTTCTTCGGCTTGCTAAGATCAATTTAGAATAGGCTTCTTCAATGCTGTTTGGGTTATTGCAGAATTAGGGTTTAATTCTCTACAATATTTTGAATGTTAATTTCATATAATTGAATGGCTCACGGAAGAAAAAAGTCATGTTAAATACTGTTAGGTAGTGGTTTATCTAAGAGGTTGGTCAATTCAGGTGTTGGGCTAAATACCTTAGGGGCTTAACTATGTTTTCTATTCGGAACTAAATTTTGTAATAAGATTTTGCCGTATGAATATTTGTCGGAAATTTACCCAATGAAGGATTTGGTACAACATTTGGCTGCGATTGAACTGAATTTACCATCTTACCCCATGGATATAGAACAGGGGGATCAAGGTAAATATTACGTTTTTGACCCAATAAGGAAAAAGAAACTGCTTTTAACACCTGAAGAATGGGTAAGGCAGCACATCACGCATTACCTTGTCAAGCATTTGAATTATCCGGGAAGTTTGATTTCATTGGAAAAGGGATTGAAATACAATGCCCTTCAAAAGCGCTTTGACATAATGGTATTGGACAGGACGGGGGCATCTTTCTTTTTGATTGAATGCAAGGCGCCTGATGTAAAACTGAACCAAAAAACCATAGAGCAAGTTTGTTTGTATAACAATAAGTTCAACGCCCCTTATTTATGTATAAGCAATGGGCGCCAGCATTTTTGTTTGCAAAAAGATTTAAAAACAGGTAAGTATTCACAAATTGCTCATTTCCCTATGTTTGAATAATTACCAAGATTTTTAAGTCATTGAAATATGATGATAAATGTGACGAGAGTCATGTAATTTACTAAATTTGTCTAGTTACTTACTTAAAATTGTGGCCACAATATGATGAATAAAGTAAAGAGTACGCCTTGCGAATTGTGCATGAGCAGGAAGCTTTCCTTATTTGCAGGACTTGGAGAGGAGCATTTATGCAATGTTTCTGAGGGTAAAAATTTCATATCGCATAAAAAAGGTCAAATCCTTTATTACGAAAACACTAAACCACTGGGGGTGTTTTGTGTGAACAGTGGTGTAGTTAAAATTTTTAAGACAGCTTCAAATGGTAAAGATCAAATCATACGACTTGCCCAAAAAGGTCATTTAGTAGGTTATTCTTCATTGATAGGAGAGGAATCCTATTCTACCACTGCCACCATAGTGGAAGACGCGGGGATTTGCTTTGTACCAAAGGAGGTGTTTTTGAAAGTAATGAAGGAAGATAATAATTTTCATCAACGACTTACTCAAGCACTTTGTCATGAAATGGGACTTATGGAAAGTCAATTGACAGACGCAACCCAGAAATCGATTAGAGAGCGTTTAGCGCTGACTTTATTGCAATTGGGAGACAGCTATGGAGTTGATGGTGGAGACAGACAGAGGCTTGATATCGCGCTTACAAGGGAAGAAATAGCTGGACTTGTGGGAACGGCTACTGAAACCGTTATTAGATTGCTTTCCGAGTTCAAAAAAGATAAGCTTATCGATTTACAAGGAAAAAAAATTATTCTCCTGAACAGAAAAGGCTTGGCAAGGCTTTCTGATTTCTACGGATGATTTTAAACCATAAATAATGGTCTACTGAAATGGCATCAAAATCAAACTTTTGGTGGCTAATTTCTGCTTCAATATTGCATTGTTATGTCCTAGTTTTCAAGTTGACATCCTTTGTTTGGGGGTAATTTTTTAAAGAAATCAGGATCTTTCATCGCCTGTTAAAAGGCAAATAGGCACCTCCAAACCTTTCAATATTTAGTAAAAAGTTTGGAGATGAAGGTGTATTTATTTGGTGAATTCTGTAATAGGTTCAAGTTCTAGTTTTCTGAATTCTACTTTAGCGCCTTCTGCCTGTACAGCTATTTGCCCTTTACTTGCAGTCGCATTGTAACCTTCATTTACCAGGTCTCCATTTACCCACACTTTCACTTTATCACCTAGGCATTCTATTACCATTCTGTTCCATAATCCGGGTGGGTTTTCAGAGCCATCCGTAAGGTTTAATATTCTCCTTTTCTTTCCTTCTGTTACTCCCCATTCTTCTTTTGGACCTCTCCTTTCAACCATATTGTCCACTTCGATGTTTTCCACTATACACCAAAAATCACCAGCGTTTTCATGGTACATTTGGACTTCTATAGATTTGGGAAACATTTTATATAGGGACCGAGGAGTAGAGGCATGAATTAAGATGCCGCAATTTCCAGTTTCTCCAGGAAAGCGGTACTCTGTGGTAATCCTATAATTTTCATATTCATCATCAGTAATAAGATGACCTAGCGGATTACCCATACTTATTAGCATTCCATCCTCGACAATAAAGGAAGGACCTGCATTGGCATTGGTGTCTAGTTCGGGTACATCTACATGCCAGCCGGATAAGTCTACTCCATTAAAAATGGGTAGGTTTTGTGCCATTGTTGTAGATAGCATAAAGCTACAGGTCAATGCTAGTATAAAAATTTTTGGCTTCATAGTTAGGGCGTTATTGGTTAGGTGTAAAGCAAACAGGGGAGCACCCTTTAAGACGCTCCCCTGTTGGTATAAATAAGTTTTCGAATGCGCTTATCCGATTAGGTTTCCATTGTCATCCCATTGGGCGATGGTTCCTCTTGTGCTTATGTCAAGGTATACGTCTTTGTATTTTGGGTCATTTTCCAAGCCGTGTTTGGCCAATACTTCTTCAGGAACACCATCCCAAGCATTTGGTCGGTTACCTACATATCCCAGGTCTTTAAAGCCTTCTTCACTGGTGAAAAAGCCTGTAGCAGTTAGGTTTCTAAGGTCATTGAAGAATTTCACACCACCTTTATTTTCAGGCTTAGCTGTATCAGGATAGGCGATTAGATCGATAACTTGAGTACGCTGATCTTCAGAAATTTCTAGAAATTTTTTGCTGAACATCTCGTCTGATTTGTAATCTAGCCACAAAAGGCCTCCTCTTAAGGGCGTTTGGTATCTAGGGATGTCTTTTACCATGAATTCAATAAAATCAGGTACACCGGCATCAGTAGCGCTTCCAGAGGTGTCATCCGCTGGAATGATCATATCCACAAGAATATCTAATTTTTTCCGCTCATCTTCTGTGAAGAAAGTGGTAGATTTCAAACTTTCGTTATGAATAATCTCTTCAGGTGTACGGCCATAGCTACCAAACTCACCAATTTTAGGATTGTGAGGTATTTCTACGGTTTCAGCCTTTTCTGGTCCACATCCTGTAAACAGTATACCTGAAGCCAAGGAGCCGGTAAATAAAAGTTTTAGGTTTTCTCTTCTGTTCATTGCTTTAGATATTTTTCTTGTTCATTTGATCAATAATGTATTCGGAAGTTCTCCAGGAGTTGGCTAGAATTGTCCAAGTAGGGTTTTTATCTGCTTGGGAAACAAAGGCTCCACCGTCTACTACAAATAAGTTTTTGCAGTCATGTGCCTGAGAAAATTTGTTCAATACTGATGTTTTAGGGTCATTGCCCATACGGGTCGTTCCTACTTCATGAATAATTCTTCCAGGTTTGTGTAGACCATACTGTCTGTCAGCACCGGGCTTTTCGCCTAGGATCACAGCGCCCATGCTAGTCAATATTTCCTCGAAAGTTTCATGCATGTGTTTGGCCTGATTCAGTTCCTGATCGCTCCATTTATAATGAAATTTTAGTACAGGAATACCGTATTTGTCCACTACCTGCTCATCTATTTCACAATAATTTTCATATCGTGGAATACTTTCCCCTCTTCCTGACATACCTACAGTACTACCGTAAAATCTTCGAATGTCTTTTTTCAGGCCTTCACCATATCCACCATTGACTCCAGGTTTTCCAAACTCGTCTTTAACGTATTGTCTCATGGTGTCCATGCCTCCGCCAAATCCGTAAGCAGGCATTCCCATGCCGCCCCAATATTCTATATGATAACCTCTGGCAAAATCCAGATTTTTTTCATTCAACCACCATGGTGTGTAAACATGCATTCCACCTACACCGTCCTCGTTGTATCTTTCTCGATCCATCATGTCAGGTAAGATACCCATTCTATCTGCTCCAGTAGAGTCATGTAAGTAATGGCCTACATGCCCAGAGCTATTACCAAGTCCATCAGGATGGCTTGAGGATTTTGAGTTCAACATAATACGAGCTGATTCACAAGCAGAAGCACCAAGTACAACCACTCTTGCTGACAACTTGTATTCTTTCATGTCAAGCTTACTGATATAAGTGACTCCAGTGGCTTCACCCTTATCATTGGTCATCACCTTTCTTACCATAGCCATGGTGAAAAGATCCACTTGGCCTTTTTTCATTGCTGGTTTTACCAGACAGGTACCTGCGGAAAAATCGGCATAAACCTGACAGGCTCTATTACATTGACTACAGAAGAAACAGGTTCCTCGGTCATTGTTTATTGGTCGCGTAAGGATAGAAAGTCTGGAAGGTATTACAGGGATATTGACTTTATCTGCACCTTTTTTAATGAATAGCTCATGCAAACGTGGCTTTGGCGGAGGGAGGAAATTCCCGTCCGGTTCATTGTTGATCCCTTCTTTGGAACCAAATACACCGATTAATCGATCGACTTTGTCGTAATAAGGGGCAATATCATCATAGCTGATTGGCCAGTTTTCACCAAGTCCATCGAAATCTTTTCTCTTAAAATCCAAGGGACCAAATCTTAAAGAGATTCTTCCCCAGTGATTGGTCCTTCCTCCAAGCATTCTGGATCTAAACCAGTCAAATTCACTTCCTTCACCACGAGTGTAAGGTTCTCCTTCAATTTCCCAACCACCAATAGCTGCATCAAAATCTCCAAATGGGCGAACCGTACCGGCACCTCTTCTTGGAGACTCCCAAGGTGGCCTCAATTGGGTTCTATGTTCCTCTAAAGCGGGGTCAAAATCAGCTCCAGCTTCTACTACTGCCACCTTTAATCCGGCCTCTGCCAAAATTTTGGAGGCCATTCCACCGCCTGCTCCAGATCCTACGATGATCACATCATAAGCATCTCCAGCAGTCTGTATTTGAATACTCATCCTTTGTTTTTTATTAATTTCTCGGAAAAATTAAGATAATTTTCTGATAATAAAAAGAAACATTTTGAAAGTACATTACCATAAATGATTAAAACAGGCTATTTGTTATAGCAACGGTCTTAAATGTTTCCAAACAGTTTGTGCTACAATTTGTTGTCCTTCGCTTGTTGGGTGGATGCCGTCGGGTAAGTTTAAATCCGGATTTCCCGCAACACCTTCCAAAAGAAAAGGGATGATTCCTATGTTTTGCTTTTCAGCAATCTCAGCATACATCTCTCTAAATTCTTCAGCATATTCCAATCCCATATTTGGGGGGATTTGCATCCCTGCAAGCAGGATTTTGGTACTAGGGAATTTCTTTGAGACCGCAGCAATTATGGCATTTAGGTTTTTTCTTGTCTCTTCCAAGGGAATACCTCTTAAACCATCATTTCCACCTAATTCCAAGATGAAAACTTCAGGTTGGTCTTCAAGGAACCAATCCAGCCTACTGAGGCCACTAGCGGTGGTTTCTCCACTTAAACCTCCATTGATGACCTTGTAGTTTAAGTCAAGGCTGTCTATTTTGTCCTGAATTAGGGAGGGAAAAGAGGCTTCTTCATCCAAGCCATAGCCAGCCGTAAGGCTGTTACCATAAAATAGAATGTTCTTTTTTTTGCTCTTTTCTGCAGTTTTAACGGTTGTCGATGTAACCTTTTTCTCTGTTTCCTGTTTTTGATTACAGGAAACAGTTAAAGTTGAACTTACTGCTAGCAACAGAACGGCAGTAAATGCTGTTTTTATTATTCTTAACATTTGAAATATTTTTACAGTCAATTATCAAAAATACTAAACTTAATCCACTATTGTTTTTGTTCAAAAGGGATAAGTTTTTTTCTTTGAAAGATATGAACATACTAAGCGTTGAAAATCTGACCAAAACCTACCGAAGTGGAAACAGGGAACTTACTGTTTTGGATAAGGTTAATTTTGAGGTCGAACAGGGTAAGACCCTATCTATAGTGGGGCCTTCTGGAAGTGGTAAAACCACTCTGTTGGGCCTTTGCGCAGGACTGGACGTAGCCAGTTCTGGAAGCGTAAGGATGGATGGGAAACCACTGGAAAACATGAATGAAGACCAAAGGGCTGGGATTAGAAATCAGTTGGTAGGTTTTATTTTTCAAAATTTTCAACTATTGCAAACATTAACGGCCTTGGAAAATGTAATGGTTCCACTGGAGTTGAAAAAGCGCAAGGATGCCAAAGAAAAAGCCAAAGAGCTTTTGGAAAAAGTAGGCTTAGGAGATCGGCTCACGCATTACCCAAACCAATTGTCTGGAGGTGAACAGCAAAGGGTCTCTATAGCCAGGGCTTTTGCCAATGAACCAAAAATATTATTTGCAGATGAACCAACGGGTAATTTGGATACAGAAACAGGTGAAATGGTAGAAAACCTTATTTTTAATCTGAATGAAGAACAAGGGACGACCTTGATTTTGGTTACTCACGACTTGGAACTTGCAGCTCGGACCCACCATTCATTACATATTAAAGGCGGTAAAATACAGGAGGCTATCAATGGTTGATTGGGGCTGGTCATTTAAAATGGCCAAAAGAGAATTTAGAAAAACAGGCGTTAAACTAGTTTTGTTTGTTTCCGCTATTGTTACTGGTATAGCTGCTCTGGTAGCTGTTACTTCTTTTGGAGAAAATTTAAGTAAGGATATTGACAATCAGGCCAAAGAACTATTGGGAGCAGACCTGCTACTAAAGAAAAACCAGACCATAGAATTTCCCGAGGTTGAGAAATTGGCCAGTAAACATGCTTTGGAAATAAACTTTGCTTCCATGGTGTATTTCCCTAAAGCGGGCAATAGCAGACTGACTCAGGTTAGGGCTTTGGAAGGTGCATTTCCATATTATGGAAGCCTTGAAACTTTGCCCCAAGAAGGGGAGCGTACCTTCAGGTTAGGTGGAAGCAGGGCTTTGGTAGAAAAAACCTTGATGGCACAGTTTGGTGCCGTAGTGGGAGATAGTATAAAAGTGGGGAATGTAACCCTTGAAATCGTGGGGGCTTTACAAAAAGTCCCTGGACAAACTGGGATTACGGCTACTGTGGCTCCGGCAGTGTATATTCCTATGGACCAGCTTGAAGCCTCAGGCTTGGTTCAATATGGAAGCCGGGTCAATTATAATCATTATTTTTTATTCCCTGAAAACTTCGACTTGCAGGCTTTAATAGACGAAAACAAGGAAGTATGGGAAGAGGACAGAGTGAATGTTGACACTGTACAGACCCAAAAGGAGTCTACAGGTAGGTCTTTTGAAAATCTCTCAAACTTTCTAACATTGGTCGCTTTCATTGCCGTTTTATTAGGCTGTGTAGGAGTGGGTAGTGCTGTAAATGTTTTTGTCAAGGAAAAGCTTCCTTCGGTTGCCGTATTGAGGTGCTTAGGTGTGAAAGCCCTAGACATCATAGTGGTTTACTTGGTGCAGATATTCTTTATGGGCTTATTAGGCTCTATAATTGGGGCAATGGCAGGTGCGCTGTTGCAGTTTTTATTGCCTTTGGTATTTAGCGATTTTCTTCCTGTAGAAGTCTCCGTTCAATTGGCTTGGGGATCCATAAGTATGGGGATTGTAACCGGAGTAATGATTTCCATTCTCTTTGCATTAATACCTTTACTCAAAATCCGAAAAGTGTCTCCAATGATGACTTTAAGGCCTGACGATCAATCAGGAGGCTTTGGAAAAGATCCTGTGAGGATTTTTGTTTTGTTGGGTATCATTTTATTTATCCTGCTGTTTAGTTTTTTCTTATTAGGGAAATGGGACCAAACCTTTTGGTTTACAGGATTCGTAGTATTGGCCTTTGGTGCTTTGTGGCTGTTGGCCATGGGGGTAATGAAAGCCATCCGTACATTCCTTCCAATATCTTTGAACTACCCTGTTAGACAAGCTTTGTCAAATTTGTACCGGCCCAATAATCAGACAGTTTCTTTATTGGCAACGATAGGTTTGGGAACAGCAATGATTGGAACATTGTTTTTTATTCAAGACCAACTTTTGGATGAGGTTCGATTTGCTGATAAAGAAGATCAACCAAACATGCTTTTTTTTGATATTCAAACCAGTCAGGTGGACAGCATGAAAGCAGTTCTTGAGGCTGAAGGTCTTCCGGTTCTACAACATGTACCCATCATCACTATGGGGGTTTCGGAGGTGAATGGCCTTACTAAGAAAGACAATGAAGAGCTTAGTGATGAAGAACGGAGATCCGGCTCTTTTTACAACAGAGAATTCCGCGTGACCTATAGGGACAGCCTTATCAATACAGAAGAATTGTTAGAAGGGAGTCTTATACCCTACCGTTCGGATTCAGACAGTATTTTTGTGTCTATGGAAGAAGGCTATGCCGAGCGGAATCATGTGAAAATCGGAGATGAAATAGTTTTCAATGTACAGGGTAGACCCTTGACTACTTATGTAGGAAGTATTAGAAAAGTAAACTTTAGAAGAGTTTCCACTAACTTCCTTGTATTATTTCCGGACAAAGTCTTAGACAATGCCCCGAAATTTCATGTGTTAATCACTAAAACTAAGGACGATAAAGCTTCTGCTGACATCCAAAATATCATGGTGCGGCAGTTTCCAAATGTATCTGTAGTTAATCTAAGCATGATTGTCGAAACTCTGGAGGATCTACTTGGGAAGATTGGCTTTGTTATTCAGTTTATGGCCTTTTTTAGCATTTTGACAGGTGTTTTGGTTTTGATTAGTTCCTTGCTTATAAGTAAATTTCAGAGAGTTAGGGAGAATATTTTGTTGAGAACAATTGGTGCTGAAAGAAAAGTATTGATTAAGATTAATATTTTGGAATACCTATTCCTTGGTAGTCTGGCAGCAGGAGGGGGATTAATGCTTTCGGTACTTGCTTCTTTTCTGCTAAGTTATTTCGTGTTTGAAATTGCATTCAGTTTACCTTGGCAACCTTTGTTTTTGGTGTTTGCACTGATTACAGGACTTACCGTGTTTTTAGGTTGGATTAATAGTTTAAACATACTTAAGGCCAAGACGATGGATATATTGAGGAGCTAAAGGTCAATTTTAAGTGGTTGATTAATGATAAATGAACCTTTTGGATAAATTCAATGTATCTACATTAGATACCAGTAGAATAAATGAAAATTGAAGAGGAAATAAGACAAAATCCATTCAAGGACAACTATACCAAGGCAGTTGTAAATTTACTATTTACGCAAAGTTACTTGGTTACTCATCAAAGTAAGATTTTTAAGCCTCATGATTTATCTCCTGAGCAATACAATGTACTAAGAATTTTACGAGGTCAGTTTCCTAAACCTATCACGGTGTCTTCTATCCAAGAGAGAATGCTTAATAAAATGAGCAATGCCTCTAGGCTGGTGGAAAAACTCAAGCAAAAAAAGATGGTGAAAAGGACGGAATGTCCTAAGGATAGAAGGCAAGTGGATATAGTGATCACAGAAAAGGGACTTGAGCTTTTAGAATTACTTGACATAGAGGTCAGGAAATTTAATGTGGACACCATACACCTTGATGAAAAAGAGGTAGAGCAGCTAAATCTACTTTTGGATAAGTTAAGAGGTTGACTCCTGAGATAAGCAATCAATTGTAACTGAAGGTTACCCATGTGAAGGTGTAATGCATAATGTTGCTCAGAATTGTATTTATTTTGATTTCTAAGTTGGGATAATCATCATGTATTAAGGAGTAATTTAAACCGGGCCCATCTTAAAGCTGAATTACACTTGATTTTCTGTTTCAGCACCAATTTACAATTGGAGGTTTGTCCCCATTTAATTCATATTCGAATTATTGGCCTGTGATTTGTTTAGTGATGACTGAATAGATTAGATAAATTGTTTAGAACAGAAGGCAGGGTTATGAAAAGAATATTTGCAATATTAGTTTTGATTATTGGTGTCCAAATGATTTCATTTGGACAGGAAACCTCGAAAATCATTGTAGATGGTAAAAGTGAAATCAAGGTTTTGCCTGATGAAGCATTGATTCGAGTTTCACTTACCAGCAAAGCGATGAAAACAGCCGATGCGACTGAGGAACTCAATAAAAAAGCAGCAGCAGTGACCAAAGCACTCAAGCAAAGTGGAGTGAAAAATTATGAATTAAAGGCTGACAATTATTTTGTCAATGTAAATAGGGTATATACAAAAGGCACTTCTAAAGACAGTGGTTATGTTGCTAACCAAACCCTAAGAGTATTGGTGAAAGACAATACAGGAGAAGATTTGGCGAAAATCATGGAGGCATTGCATACCAATGTGGACATGGGTTTTCAATTTGAGTTTCAATTGTCAGACAAAAAAAAGAAGGAATACCAAGAAGAATTGTTACTGTTGGCCATAATGGATGCTAAAAGCAAAGCCGAATTAATAGCCAATTCGCTTGAATTGGGAGATATAGCTGTGCATCAGGTGATATATGGAGAGGCTACTAATTCTTATCAACCAAAAATGTATAGGTCTGAATCTATGCGGGTAAGCGCTGACATTCAGCGAACACCACCTACCATCGAACCGGATGAGCAGATTTTAAGTGATCAGGTGAAAGTAATTTTCACTTTTAATAAATGATTTAAACTAGGCCTGGGGATTAGGGAAATTGTCTGTTTCATCTTCTCCCTGCCTCTTGTGAAGACATTGGAAATCCTTTTCAATTAACACCTTAAGCATGGCTTCTCCAGGTAGTGGGAGATTTTTTGATATGCCAACTTGCTCAGTGTTTGCCCAGGTTTTTATTTCAGATTCAGAAAGGCTTATACTTAGATGTTGCGTCTCAAAAGATATTGTCAGGTCATTGTCTTTATTCATCGGCTTAACAGAATAAATAAAGGAAGGATAGGGGGCAGGCAAGTTCAATACTTCTTTAATCTCTGTGCCCTTAGCAAGTTGGTTGACTTCGCTTTGGGAAAGCCTTAATCTAATCGTATTGAGATGAATGCGGATTTTCATGAGTTGAATTTATGAATCAGAATTGATATTGCAGTTGTTTTAGGCAGAAATGTGAATTATGGTGGGTTTACTTAGGAAAAAATAATTCATTTCCAGCTTAGACGCAGATTAGGTTTATTTTAAATCTATAGGAATAGACAATTTAGCTTATTGAAGCATATTCAGGGTTTAAATTTTTTGATTTTGTTCAAAGTATACCCAATTTACCAAAAGGAATTTCTCTTACAATTTACTGTTAAATCAAATGCCGGAAAAAGACATCTTAGATTTTCTTAAAGAATTGGCTTCCAATAATTCCAAAGAGTGGATGGATGAAAACCGTAACTGGTACCTTCAGGAAAAAGCCGCTTTTCTTGAAAAGGTAGCTGAGATATTGGCTCAGTTAAGTATTGATGAGCCTGGGTTCTCAGATTTGAGGCCTAAAGATTGTGTTTTTAGGCAGAATAGAGACATACGCTTCAGTGCGAATAAGGCTCCGTACAAAAGCAATATGGCCGCTTATTTCTCCGTTGGAGGGAAAAAGTCAGAAGGCCCAGGGTACTATTTACACGTTCAGCCGGGAGGATCTTTTGTAGGTGGAGGTATATGGATGCCTCAAGCGCCGATTTTAAAGAAAATTCGACAGGAAATAGATTATTCCGGAAAGGAGTTGAGAAACCTGCTATTGTCACCTGAGATAAAGAATACCTTTGGAGAAATGCAAGGGGAAAAACTCAAAACTTCTCCCAAAGGATTTGAGAAAGACCATCCGTTTATTGAATACTTAAGGTACAAGAGTTTTATATTGTCTCATCCGATCCCAGATGAGGAAATACGTTCTGGCGCCTATGTGGCAACTACGCTAGAGGCTTTTTCAAAAATGCGACCATTTCAGGCCTTCTTAAACCAGGCAGTATCAATTTCTGATGAAGATGATATTTTGCTCTAAAGCAAAAGTTTCTCTATGGTAATGGCAACCCCATCTGCAGTATTTGATTCGGTAATTTCCTTGGCTACCTTTTTTACTTCATCCCGGGCATTGGCAACAGCTACACCATAGCCCACCTCTTCTATTAGAGAGATGTCATTGTAATTGTCTCCAAAAGCGAGAACTTCCGCCATGGGGATGGCAGCCTCAGCCAATATTTGTCGTAGACCTGAAGCTTTAGATATTGACTTGGGCGCGATTTCAATATAGGTGTCTTTGGATCTGTAAAGGTGTAAGGAAGAGGAGAAGTTTTCAATCAGTTGATCATAAAGCCATTGAATTTCTTCAGCGGTTCCCATACACATCACCTTATGTGCACCTCTGCTGTTTTCTTCCCAGTTTCCAAGTACAGAAAGGTGATTGTCAATCGTTGCTTTCACTTTTGTGACCATCTCTTCTTTTACAGTCCATTTGTCTTTACTGGGAGCAAACCAACTGTCACCAGAATATAGGCTAATATGCACTGATGTCTCACTTGCTAAAGCAAAAATCTCACGACAGGTATTTGCATCTATATAAGTAGAACTAACTTGTTGATAATCTTTATTTTTTGAACGAATTACAAAGCCTCCATTGTAACATATAAGCGGATTGGCCACTCTGCCAAACTCTTCCAGTAAATGGGCCATAGCCCCAGGCATTCTGGAAGAGGCCAGGATGATTGGGAAATCTGATGGTAAAGCAGCAAAGGCTTTAAGGGTTCTAGTGGAAAGTTGCCTGGTTTTATCTAAAAGGGTCCCATCAATATCTGTGCAAATGGCGCTGATTTTCATATTCGGAAAGTTTAGCGCGAAGATAAACAATCAAATGGCTTTACTAAAGACAGGTGCCGATTTTTCTGATTGTTGCATATAGGGGTCAAGGGCCATGCATATATTTCTAACAAATGGTTTGCCTACTTCTGTAATGTTGAGTTTATCGTTTTTGAATGTGATTAGACCTTCGTTCAAGAAAGTAACTAAGGGGTCTGGAATCATGTTTTCTTGTTTCCAAGGAGCTGTATGGTTGCAAATCAGGCTCATGATAAAGGGCTTGAGACTTAAATCGCTTTCCTTTTGAACATGGCCTTTAATTGTAGGGAATTCAAATTCTCTTATCTTCTTCAAATAAGCAGCGATTGTTTTCTCATTTTGGCTGTAAGCATAGTGAGCGTCACTAATGGCGCTACAACCTAATCCAAGTAGAATTTTTGAAGGTGAAGTGGTGTATCCCATGAAGTTTCTATGCAAGGTACGGTTTGATTTTGCTTTTAATAGTGGGTCTCCTTCGAGCGCAAAATGATCCATACCTATTTCTTCATAGCCCATTTCTTTAAGCCATTTTTTTCCTTGTTCGTAAAGCTTTCTTTTATCGGTTTCATTTGGGAGGTGCTTTTCGAAGGATTTTTGTGCGGGGAACACCGATGGTAAATGCGCATAACTGTAAAAAGCGATTCTCTCAGGCATTAGCTCCTTTGTTTTTTCAAAGGTGTCCTTTAACGTTTCAAGAGTTTGATGGGGGAGGCCATAGATTAGATCAAAATTTATAGAGCTATAGCCTAATTTTCGACTTTCCTCAGTAATATACTTTACCTTTTCAAAGGGTTGATGACGATTAATGGCCAACTGAACTTTGCTGTCGAAATCTTGAATGCCATAACTAACCCTGTCAAAT
This sequence comes from Cyclobacterium sp. L-R, assembly GCF_056859355.1. Classification (NCBI taxonomy): domain Bacteria; kingdom Pseudomonadati; phylum Bacteroidota; class Cytophagia; order Cytophagales; family Cyclobacteriaceae; genus Cyclobacterium; species Cyclobacterium sp. L-R. The sequence continues at coordinate 173,688 of NZ_JBSXOH010000098.1, read as the reverse complement.
CCAAGCCCGGAAAGTGCTTCCAAATGTGCCTTGGTGGTATTGTTTGGATGTCCTTCAAAACTAAATTCAAAATTATCCATTTTAATGGAGCTTTGAGTAATATGGTTTATCAACACATAAAGGGTTGAGGGAGAAAAGAAGGTTGGGGTACCACCTCCTAAATGTATACCTGCAAGTTTTGGCTTCCCATCCAATAGTTTTAGGTACATGTCCCACTCTTTCATCACAGCGCTTATATAGGGAAGTTCCACATTGTGATTTTTTGTAATTCTTTTGTTGCATCCGCAGTAGGTACACAAACTTTCACAGTAAGGAAGGTGAATGTAAAGGCTTATACCTTCTTCATTTCCGAAATCTTTATATGCCTTTGTAAATAAATTTGCCCAGGTGGAAGGGTTAATGTCATTGTTCCAGTGGGGTACAGTTGGGTAAGAGGTGTACCTAGGAGCAGGTACATTGTATTTTTGAATGAGGGAAGGATTTGTCATTTCCACTATTGGTTGATTTGCCTTGCAAAATTCCTCATACTTCATTCAAGAAAACATGACGATAAAGAGTAGGGTTACTGATTAAGATCATGTTTTTAAATTCAGGAAAGTAACTATGAAGGCATTTAACTAATGGTGATTTAAGTAATAACTTACAGGTACAAATGGAAGGTTGAAGGTTTCTGCTACCGCCTCATATACGATATCTCCTTTGATGATGTTGAAGCCGAAGCTTAGTTCCGGGAATTTGTCACAAGCATTTTTCCAACCTTTTTGCGCAAGTTCCATGGCATAGGGTAAAGTTGCATTGGTTAGGGCTAAGGTAGAGGTATAAGGGACTGCACCGGGCATATTGGCTACACAATAATGCAAAACTCCATCGATGGTATAGGTAGGGTTTTCATGAGTAGTTGGTTTACAGGTTTCGATGCAACCACCCTGATCTACGGCTACATCCACAAGTACAGTTCCTGGAAGCATTTCTTTTAGCATGTCCCTTGTGATAAGGTGTGGTGCTTTCGCTCCTGGGATTAATACTGCTCCAATGATCAAATCAGCGGTCTGTATAAGGTTTCTAATGTTAAACTCATTAGACATCATTGTTTTCACATTTTTAGGCATTACGGTAGACAAATGTCGCATTCTGGAAAGTGAGACGTCAAGAATAATCACATCTGCTCCCAGTCCCGCAGCCATCCATGCTGCCTGTGTACCTACAATTCCCCCGCCTAAAATCAGTACTTTGGCTGGAAGAGTTCCCGGTACACCTCCCAATAGTATGCCTCTGCCTCCAAGGGGTTTTTCCAGGTAGTTGGCTCCTTTTTGTACAGACATTCTACCAGCAACTTCTGACATAGGGATCAATAAAGGAAGGGTTTTGTCTTCTTTTTCTACTGTTTCATAAGCCAGACAGATGGCCTTGCTTTTGATCATGGCCTCTGTAAGGGGCTTATTGGAGGCAAAATGAAAATAAGTAAAAAGCAGGTGGTTTTCATTTATGAGCGGAAATTCTGAATCAATAGGTTCTTTCACTTTCATGATCATCTCCCCTTTACTGTAAGCCTCTTCAATAGATGAAACCATGGTTGCACCTGATTTTTGATAAGCTTCATCAGGAAAGCCGCTACCCAATCCTGCGGCTTTTTGAACAAATACCTCATGGCCATTTTTTGTAAACTCCTGGGCTCCTGCAGGAGTAAGAGCCACTCGGTTTTCATTGTTTTTGATTTCCTTTGGAACAGAGATGCGCATGTTAGTAGCTTTAAAGTGAACGGATTAATCAAATATAAACAGTCCACCTTCACAAGGAAAATGATTTGATAAAAAAATAATATTAATTATCTCCTGCTTTTTTATTATTTTATTTAATGCCTAATTGCCTTAAAATGAGGGTTGTGTAAATATTATTTATTCAGCTACCTGTTAGTTATTGATGTTTTTATTGTTTATTCAAAATAATATTCTTTCCCTGTCGTTTATTTTCATTACATACGGAATAATATTGTTTATTATGCATTTTAGCTCCTCTTAAAAATTGGGATAACTCCAAAAAATGTGTATTTTTGAAATCCTTGGATTTTCATATGATGAAAAATGGCGTAATTAATGAATACTGAATATTTACCTACACTTACGAAAGAAAGCGAAAACCCTTTTGGGGTGCAAAGTGTCCTGAATGACTATAGAATGGTCATGATAAGTAGGCATGCGTCGTTGACTGTACGAAAAGAGGTGTTTATGGGTAAAGCCAAATTTGGGATTTACGGGGATGGTAAAGAGTTGGCTCAGGTGGCTATGGCAAGGTTTTTTAGACTGGGTGATTTCAGGTCCGGATACTATAGGGACCAAACCCTTCTGTTTGCGATGCAAGAGCTTAGTCTGCAGGAGTATTTTGCTCAGTTGTATGCACATACAGATACCAAAGTAGAGCCTGCAAGTGGAGGCCGTTTAATGAATGGACACTTTGCAACCAGGTCTTTGAATGATGACGGTACTTGGAAAAACCTGATGGAAATAAGAAATTCCTCTGCAGATGTTTCTCCTACTGCTGCTCAAATGCCCAAACTACTTGGTCTAGCTTATGCTTCCAAGCTTTATAAAGAAAATCCTGCACTTCAACATATGACTAGCTTTTCCAATAAAGGAGGAGAGGTAGCGTGGGGAACAATAGGAAATGCATCAACTGCCGAAGGAATGTTCTTTGAAACATTTAACGCAGGAGGTGTTTTGCAGGTGCCAATGGTTATTTCTGTTTGGGATGATGATTACGGCATTTCTGTGACAAATGATTTACAAGTAACTAAAGCAAGCATTTCGGCTGCACTAGAAGGCTTTAAAAGGGATAACGAACAAAAGGGCTATGAAATATTAGTCGTAAAAGGATGGGATTACGAGGGCTTGGTAAATGCCTATAGCAGGGCAAATAAAGTGGCCAGGGAGCAGCATGTGCCTGTTCTGGTCCATGTGACGGAAATGACCCAACCACAAGGGCATTCTACCTCAGGATCTCATGAAAGGTACAAAAGCAAAGAGCGACTTCAGTGGGAGGCAGAATACGACTGCGTTGTTAAGTTTAAAGAATATATATTGTCCAACAAAATTGCCTCTGAGGAAGAGTTGGATCAAATAAATGCTGAGGCAAAGCAACTTGTTAAAGAAAGCAAGGACAAAGCTTGGAAAGCCTTTTCAGCTACGATAAAAAAGGAATTAGACGAAGCAGTAGTGCTGCTGATTGAATTGGCAGATAAATGCAAAGGGAATAAGGAACTAACTCAAATGGTTCATGAGCTTAGGCGTACCCTAAATCCCGTTAGGATGGATGTAATCAGTACTGTCCGAAAAGCTTTATTACTGGTTCGAACAGAACCTTTAGAAGTCAAGGCAAGGCTTCAAAGCTGGTATAAAAGCCAACAGAAACTAAACCAAGAAAGGTATTCAAGTCATCAATACAGTGAGTCTGAATTTAGGGTTGATGCCGTTCCTCCCGTGGAGGTGAAGTATTCTGAGGAACCCTCTGTTTTGGATGGCCGTGAAATTCTTAAGGCCTGCTTTGATGCCATTCTAGAAAGAGATCCCCGGGTTTTTGTGATTGGTGAAGATGTAGGTTTGATAGGAGATGTGAATCAGGCATTTGCAGGCCTACAGGCCAAACATGGAGAGTTGCGTGTCACAGATACGGGTATTCGCGAAGTATCCATTATAGGACAGGGAATAGGTGCTGCATTGAGAGGTCTAAGGCCTATTACAGAAATTCAATACCTAGATTATTTGATTTATGCATTAATGACCTTGTCGGATGATTTGGCTTGCCTGCATTACAGGACTAAAGGGGGGCAAAAAGCACCTTTGATTATTCGTACCAGAGGGCACAGACTTGAAGGAGTATGGCATTCTGGATCTCCTATTGGTATGATCTTGAGTAGTCTCAGAGGGATTCTATTATGTGTGCCTAGAGACATGACCCAAGCAGCAGGTATGTACAATACTTTATTGGAAGCTGATCAGCCTGCTATTGTTATAGAATCACTGAATGGATACAGGCTAAAAGAAAAAATGCCTTCCAATATTGGGGATTTTAAAGTTGCTTTAGGAAAGGCTGAGATCTTACAGTCGGGTAAAGACATCACAATAGTGACTTACGGTTCCATGTGCAGAATAGTGTTGGAAGCGGCTAAGCGACTAGCTCAAATAGGGATTTTTGTTGAGGTTATAGATGTACAAACTCTGTTACCTTTCGATTTGGATCAGGTTGCCTTGAATTCTATTAAGAAAACCAACAGGGTTATTTTTGCAGACGAGGACGTTCCTGGAGGAGCTTCTGCCTATATGATGCAACAAGTCATCGAAGAGCAACAAGCTTACTATTACCTGGATTCTCAACCTATGACACTTTCAGCTAAAGAACATAGGCCGGCTTATTCGTCAGATGGGGACTACTTTTCCAAACCAAGTGCTGACGATGTTGTGGAGAAAGTCTATGCTATGATGCATGAAGCTGACCCCAAAAACTTCCCAGCAATCTTTTAATTAAAAATAAATTTTAAATCTGCGATCAGCGTTCGATCTGAGATAAAGTGAAATCAGGAGTGCTTACCACATTGCTTTCATTTAAAGCCCTGTCTTTGATTTTTAACTCTAGTTTTATAGTGTCATTTCGGAAAATACTATTCCATCCCAGAGACAACATTGCGTACCTTATTTTACCTTCTATAGCGCGTGATTGATCCTCTTCAAGCATTCTTGGAAAGCGGCCATTGAAGGTTGTATAGTAAGGTGGATCTGACCAATTAAATTCGGTGTAATTTCCACCTCTTTTAATGAAAAATTTAACCAAGATATTGTAGTAATCCTCATTTTCGGATACCCACAAGGTGTCTTTTATTTCCTGATTGTTGATCAATGGAAAAATAACCCAATCTCTGTTGTTGAAGTCTGGGGCATCATCGGGTCTCTCACCATAGGTAATAAACTCACCGGCATCATTGGTGAAATAGTTAAGTTCATTAAAAGGAGGGAATATATCCTTTGCATTTAAACCCAAATCTCCTTCTGCATCACGAAAGTCCAAGGTGATGATCAATGAATCGGACCCTGACGTCTGAACAAATTCCAGATTGTTAAAATCAATTTGTGGTACGGTTGGGAAATTATCCGGTGGGGAAATGCATCCAACCCAAACTGAAAGTAGGAGCAGGGTAATGATGGTGTGATTTTTTAACTTCATAGGTAATCCGTAATTTTACACTTCCGCCTCTTTGAATGTAAAAATGATCAAATTTTGGGTTTTACCATAAAATAACGATGAATTCTTTTAAAAGTTTTTGTGAAAAAATTAAATCAGGAAAAATCCAGGATTTTGAAGCCTTGGCAATGGATGTATTTAGGTACCAATCTACGCATAATGAAATTTACCGCAAGTATCTTGAAGTTAGGGGGATTCAATCTGAAAACATTGCAGAGGTACAGGAAATACCATTCCTGCCCATCTCCTTATTCAAAACAGCAAAGGTGATTTCAGGGCCTGAGGATTTATATACCTCTTGGTATTCCAGTAGTGGAACTACAGGTCAGGAAAACAGTCGGCACTATATTTGGTCTAAAGAATTCTACTTGCAGCATTGTGTTAATAATTTTGAGGCCGTTTATGGCTCTTTGAAAAATTTCCATGTGCTAGCATTGCTTCCTTCCTATTTGGAAAGAGAAGGCAGTTCTCTTGTTGATATGGCGGCTCATTTTATCCAAGAAAGTAACTCTGATCAATCAGGTTTTTATTTGTATGAACATGAGGCTTTAAAGGAGAAATTGGAAAGTCTGAAAGAGAATGGTAAAAAAACTTTATTACTTGGTGTGACTTTTGCTTTGTTAGATTTGGCAGAAACCACAAGTCCTTCTACCGATTTTGGAGATGTGATTGTGATGGAAACTGGCGGAATGAAAGGAAGAAGAAAGGAGATGATCAGAGAGGAAGTCCACCAACTGCTCAAAACAGCTTTCAAGGTGGACAATATTCATTCAGAATATGGGATGACTGAACTAATGTCACAAGCCTATTCTCCTGGAGAGGGTAAGTTTTGGTGCTCTCCTTTTATGAAGGTAATGGTAAGGGATGTTTATGATCCATTTACCTACACCTTTGGGACTACGGGCGCATTTAATGTCATAGATTTGGCAAATTTCCACTCTTGTTCCTTTATTGAAACGGAAGATCTTGGCTTAAAAAATAAAGATGGAAGTTTCACCGTTTTAGGGAGAATGGATAACAGCGAAACCAGAGGCTGTAATTTAATGATCAATTAATTTTGTATTTATTTAGTATTTACACATATTTGGCTTAAATCTTTTAATATTATGAAAACTTTAATGACAATTTTGGTGGCTTGTGCGATTTTGGTATTGTCTTCATGTGCATCTAGCAAACCCTGCCCTGCATATGCGAAGGTAGGGAGTGTAGAAGCAAATGGCTAAGCACCAATGCGCTTATTTAATAATCTGCATACTTTTTAATGTCTTCGGCAGAGATGCTTTTACCTCCAAGTATAACTAACCTTTCGATTACATTTCTTAGTTCTCTGATATTTCCTGTCCAAGGAAATTCTTGCAACTTTTGAATAGCAGCTTTTTCAATTTCTTTTTTGGTGGTACCATATTCTCCGGCAATATCTCCTAAGAATTTGTCTACCAGTAATGGTATGTCATCTCTTCTGTCTTTTAATGGAGGGACTTGGATAAGTATGACACTTATTCTATGGTAAAGATCTTCCCTAAAATTACCTTCAGCGATTTCATTTTTGAGGTCTTTGTTGGTGGCTGCGAGCACCCGGACATCTACTTTTATGTCCTTGTCTCCCCCTACGCGGGTAATTTTGTGCTCCTGTAGGGCTCTTAGTACTTTCGCTTGAGCAGAGAGGCTCATGTCGCCAATTTCATCAAGGAAAAGTGTGCCGCCATTGGCTTGCTCAAATTTCCCTTGCCTTTGTTTGTTCGCCGAGGTAAAGGCTCCTTTTTCATGACCAAACAATTCGCTTTCGATCAATTCGGCAGGTATTGCGGCGCAATTGACAGCGATAAAAGGTGCTTTTTCTCTACTGCTTTTTTGGTGGATCCAATGGGACACCAGTTCTTTACCAGTTCCATTTGGGCCTGTAATTAAAACCCTAGCATCTGTTGGTGCTACTTTTTCTATGGTTTCTTTTACTATAGAAATGGCTTTTGACTCACCGACCATGTCCAGCTTTTTAGAAAGCTTTTTCTTCAGCACTTTTGTTTCCTGAACCAGTTCTTTTTTGTCTAGGGCATTCCTAACCGTTAATAATAGCCTGTTGAGATCAGGGGGTTTTGGGATAAAATCGAAGGCGCCTTTTTTGGTAGCTTCTACCGCTGTTTCGATAGATCCATGAGCAGAAATCATAATGAATTGAGGTTGCTTGCTAAGCTCGCTGGCTTTAGAAAGCACTTCCATTCCATCCATTTTTGGCATTTTGATGTCACATAGGACCAAATCAAAATCCTCGTTTTTTATCATTTCGAGACCTTTCTCACCATCTTGGGCTTCAAAGATTTCGTATTTCTCATACTCAAGAATTTCTTTAAGCGTAGACCTGATGACTTTTTCGTCATCTATTATCAAAATTTTCGGCATATTAATGCTATCCGTTAATTAGTAAAATTAAAAGTGCAGGCCTATAAGCCGGGTTCTGTAACTTTTTACAAAGCGTTTGCCATTTATCTAGCCTTTTCTTCACAGAAAAGGTCCAACGACCTACCCACTTCGGTTATCTTGTTAGATTTGGACGAGCAGCCCAATGACCGAAGCCTATTTGGTCTTTCAACCCATAAGGTTTGCCTTGCAATACCGATCACCCGGTACCCGGTGGGCTCTTACCCCACCATTTCACCCTTACCCCATTTGGATAACCAGCCGGGGCGGTTTCTTTTCTGTGGTACTATCTGTTATACTGGTATTGCTACCAGTACACCTTCCCGTTAGGAAGTATGGTGCTCTATGTTGCCCGGACTTTCCTCTTTTCTTGATGAATCACCAAGAACAGCGACAAACCAGCCTGCACTTCACAAAAATAAATTAAATAAAGCCATAATTCACAATGATATCGGTTTTTATTAATGGTTTACCCTTTTCATATCCATTAAATCTATTTCTCCCTTCAAATTTATTGAGTATCTTTCTATTAGGTATGTGATAATTTAACTGACAAAGGGCTATGAAAGGTTTATTCAAAGGATTAATCGCGGGATATGGTGCCTACAAATTAGGTGGAGGATGCTTCAGTACTGTATTGATTTTTATTTTGCTTTGGTTCCTTTTGGGGCAATGTACATAAGCTTGTGATTTTAAAAGTGTGTAGGACTTATTAGGCTATAGGTTAATTTTTATTTTTAACCTATTTAGGAAAACTATACCTTTGTAAAAAAATGAGCATATGATATTAGTTGGTAATGCGGTAATCAGTGATGATATAAAAGAACAATTTTTTGTTTGTGATCTGGAAAAGTGCAAAGGAGCCTGTTGTGTGGAGGGAGATGCCGGGGCGCCTCTTTTAGATGATGAAATAGAAATTCTTGAAAAAGATTACCCTTCCATAGCCCCATTTCTTACAGATGAAGGTAGAAAAGCAATTGCTGACAAAGGAACATGGGTAATCGACCAAGAAAATGAAAAAGGGACGACTACTATCGGTGAAAATGGAGCCTGCGCATTTGCTACAACGGATGAAAAAGGAATTTTGAAATGTGGAATAGAAGATGCCTACAATCACGGCGAAACCACTTTTAAAAAACCTGTTAGCTGTCATTTATACCCCATTAGGATCACCAGGTATGATGAATATGAGGCCTTGAACTATGATCGCTGGGAAATTTGTGATCCTGCCTGCTCATTAGGAAACTCCTTAGGGGTACCGCTTTATAGGTTTTTAAAAGGAGCGCTTATAAGGAAGTATGGAGAAGAATGGTATGCAGAGCTTCTTGAGGAAATCGGAGTGGAGGAATAATCCCTCCTGTGTTTTATTAAGAGCCTTTGTATTTAAAGCTTTATTTTTTTACGAGTCTTACTATTTTCCATCCATCTATTTCCTTTAGTTGTACCCAACTAAAGTTTTCATCGGTTTGGGGTAATTTCTTTTTACTTTTCATTATCCAAATGGACCTATGTGGAGCTGATGAAGTAATCCAATCAGGGTTTGACTCCATGTTTATAAGTTGAGATTTCCAGCTTTGATCTTGTTGAAATTGGGTTTCTCTATTTAAACTTTCGTCTCCATCAAAAACAGATATTACCTGAAGATTGGAATTGAAAAGTCCTGATGGCATACGTTTATCATAAATGTAAACACGGGATTCAGCTTGTTCATGATCTAAAATCCAATCCGTGACGCGATGGGTATCGTTAATGACTCCCGGGTTTTGGCTCAAGAAATAGGTAGACATGCACGTTAGACCTAATGTAAAAATAAAGGCTGAAATTACTGTTCGATCTAATTTTCTGATATTTACCTGCTGTATAGTGACCAAAAGAGAAGCGAGTATAAACCAGATGAAATAATATTTATAATTAAGGGAAATTCTAGTGTCCATTAATGGCAAGCTTAAAAGGGTAATCATCAGTACTATGTGGTAAGCGGATTGAAACCTCTCCCATATCTTATGCTGGGTAGGTTTCAGCTTTTCCCAATAATAAATTGTACCAATTGCCAACCCAGGGTAAATGGGTAAAATATACAAAACCAATTTTGATTGGCTCATAGAGAAAAATAACAAAGGCAAAAGTACCCACATAAGCAGAAGGGTGCCATTGTTTTGAAAATCTTTCCATCTAACGGGGAATTGCTTGAATAATAGGATTACCCAAGGAAAAGCAGTTCCCAATAAAACAGCGATGTAAAACCAAAATGGTTGCCCCCTTTGGAAAGTGTTTGTTGCAAACCGTTGGATAGTGTGTTTAAAAAGAAAATAATTTAAAAATCGGGCATCCTCCAAATACAAATACACAAACCAACTTAATCCTATTGCCAACATTAAAAAAATGCCTATTACATGTATCTTCCAAGATCCGAGATTCTGTTTTTGCACCAATCCCTGAAACAAGCTGACCATAGCCGGTACAATTAATACCACAGGTCCTTTGGTCAAAAAACCAAAGCCAAGGAATACATAACATAAGATAAGAAGAATGGGTTTTTGTTTCTTACAATATAAAAACCAAAAATACATGGTTGCAGTGACAAATAAAGTCAAATACATGTCAGTCGTCAGGGCCCTACTACCTATAATCAAAGTAGGAAACGAGGCATAGAGCATAGCCGCGAGGAATGCTTGATTTGGGTTGTTAAAAAAGACCAGTGCGATCTTATAAACTAGCCAAATCAATATCAAAGCGGCCAATTGGAGAAACAGGCGGGCAGAAAAAGCCGAAGTGCCAAAAAGCTTAAAGCTGAGAGCTGTCAGCCAATAAGTTACTGGAGGTTTATGGAAATGATAGATGCCCATCAATTGTGGATGTAATAAGTCACCATTAGTTAGCATTTCTTTGGAAATCTCAGCATATCTTGCCTCACTCGATTCTGTTACCGACCATGAACCAAGGTTAAAGAATAAGGCCAAACCTGTAAATAAGATTAGAAGAAAGAGTCGGATTCTTTTTAACCTGTATAAGTAAGGTTGTCGACTGAGATTTACTTTTCCAGAATTAATCATAAGGTTACGCAAATAGACGATGATACCAAACGCTTGGCCGATAAACAAAACACTGTCTTTTCTATAGATGGCATAGGAAGCGATGAGTAGTGCACCAACTAGGCTAATGTACCAAAAAGCTAATGGAAACTCAGCCTTCCTTTTCTTTTCTGCATGGCGCCATTGTACAACAAAACGTAAGGTGAATATGGCTTGACCAAAGGTGCCCCAGGTTAATAAAACCTTACTAATCTCAGGGTTATTTACCAATATAAAAAAGTCATAATGTGCTACAAATAGCAGGTAGAGTAAAAAAAACAGGGGAAGAAGCAAAAAAACCAACCTTAATGTAGTGGTAAAAGCTTTCCATGCGTTGAGGATCTGTAAATTACGGATATATATATAGTAACCTATCAACTGTCCCCCAACGATAACCATATCCTCACGGAAGGTCCCATAAACAAGCAGGAGGAAAGAAGCCATTAAACTCAATTGCCAAAAAATCACAGGAGACAATACTTTACCTGCCTTTTCCGACTTAACAAGCTGAATTAAGAATCTGGCAGAGAAAAGTCCTTGGGCAAGAAACCCAATTCCAAGTAAAGGCCAATTTTTCACATTATGCCAATTTTGTCTTTTCTGATGGAACTTTCAGAAATGATATAGGGAGTTTTTCTTTTCATCATCCATCTGATTGCTAAAGTATCTTGCAATGGAGACAATAGTCGATTCCAAACGTTAAATTTTGACCTCCCTGTTAACCTAGGGTAATGATTAATAGGGACTTCGGTAATGTTTTTTCTTTGAAGTAACGCCAATGCAGGAAAGAAACGGTGGTTACCTTTAAAGAAGGGCATGTCTAAAGCCACTTTTCGTCGAATTATTTTTAGGGGACAACCTGAATCGCTAATGTTATCGTGTAGCAAGGAATTCCGAAACCAATTGGCAAATTCTGAAGCTATTTTTTTTCCTCGGCTGTCTCTCCGGACTTGTCGTTTTCCAGTTACCAGGTCGTAATTATGAATAAGGGGCTCCAGTTTTAAAAAGTCAGATGGATTGGTTTGTAAATCAGCATCTATATACCCCACCCACCAGGTGTCTGCGGTTTGAAACCCTGCCCTAATGGCAGCACTAAGCCCAGTGTTTTTATCAAATGATATGTAATTCGCAAAATCATATTGAGAGCAAGCTTTTTTAATCTGAACCAAACTAGCGTCGGTTGAACCATCATTTACAAAAAGAATACTAGCAGTTAAATTGGTATGGTTAAGGTAATTCTCAAAAGCAGGGATAATCATTTTAATACCAGCCTCTTCATTGAAAACCGGAATAATTATGGTGATACTATTAGGCGTTTCTTTCATAGTGAAATGGTTAAAACTGTAATTATAGTCTATTCTCAGCACTGCTATTACTGAAATTATTTTTTTGAATAACCATAGTATTTAATTAATCAGTGGCATTTATCAACAAATCGCCCTTCCCTTTTGGGAGTGTCTTTTTTATTCCTATATCCAATAAAACCTATGCTTTACCTATGCTTTGTTTTACCTTGAAGAAAGATATCCTGTGCAAGGTAAATTAAGGTCAACTGGCCTGTTGTGGATTCTGAGAACTTAAACCTAGAATTCAATTTAAAATTCCCGGAGAAGAGCTCCTCCCTAGCTGCGCTGAAGGTGTGGGGATAAGGGTGAAGGTTTTCTACCGAAAAAGCTGACTTGACTTGTATCTGCTTAGTAAGATTTTAATTGATCAAATGTGGTAATGAATTTGGAAGATATTTTGAATTTTAGAATCGTATTGAAAAAAAATGAGTAGAATTTTCAAATTCGTAGCTTATAGTCCAACCATTTTGTTTGCATATTTCCTTAACAATAGCCAAACCCAAGCCACTATTCGTGGTAGCGGTAGTACTTATTGAAAATCTTTTAAAAAGTGCTTTTTCTTCTAATTTGTGTTTACCGGAATTTGAAACAATCAAAACCCTATTGAATAATTTAACTGTAATAGATTCACCGACAGGAGTATGTCTGATTGCATTGGAGAGTAAGTTGTTGACTAAAGTTTCCGCTAAGAATTTATTGCAAGAAACGGTTTCAAAATCTCCGATTTGTTTTTCAAACTTGATATTTCTCTCTTCAATATAATCATGGAGCAAGTCCACACTTTTATTTAGAAGAACTAGGAAATCTACATTTTCCAAATCGCCAAACTGGCTATTTTCAATTTTGGCAAGTAAGAGAAGGTTTTTATTTACCCGAGTTAATCTGGATAATGGGAGTTGAATTTCTTGTATTAAATCAGCATATTCCTGCGAGAGACTTTTCTGCTGAAGGAGAATGTCCAACTTAGATTTTACTAAAGCGATAGGTGTTTGGAGTTCATGAGAAGCATTCGCAACAAAGGATTTTTGCTGGTTATACGCATTTATACTTTGATTGATAAGGGCACCAATGGTTTGATTCAATTCATTAAATTCCTCAATCTCACTTTCTTCAAATACCACCTTTTTTTCCTCATTGATATCAAATTCCCTTAACTTGGAGAGGGTAAGGTAAAAGGGTTTCCAAACTTTTTTTGAGATGCTTTTATTCAACCGGATAAAGCCAAAGACTAGGAACCCATACATCAGTAAAGTAATTAAACCAATTGCAAAAATTGTTTCATAGGATTCCTCGATTTTGGTTTCGACGTTTAGTAAATAAGGCTTTTTATTTATTTCTATTACAGATTGCAATCCTCGAAAACGATCCCATTCCTGTTCATATTCATTGTATTTGGTGATTTCATAGATGCTGTCAGGTTTGGATGGAAGGTTGTTTATACTAGTGATGGTGGAACTTGGCTGTAAAATATTCCATGTATTAAGTATCGTTTCTAGATCCTGATCTGATACATGTACCTGATCAAATCTATTTTCTATCCGCTCCATTATTATCTCATGATTGTCGTCGATTTCGGTTACCCAAATCCAATCTACCACCAGAAAATAACTGGGGATACTAAGCACCAAAATAGCAAGAGAATAAATCGAAAATGCCTTAAAAGGACCATCCAGAAGTTTATGATGTTTCCCATTTGTATCCCGTTCCATAGATGGTTTTAAGGTAGCCGCCATAGTTTTGTTCATTTAGCTTTTTCTTAAGATTTTTCACATGGGCGTATACAAAATCAAAGCTATCAAACATGTCCGCTACATCTCCTGACAAATGTTCTGCCAATGCGCTCTTGGACAAAACCCTGTTTTTGTTTCCTATAAAAAATAATAATAATTGGTATTCCTTTCGGGTAAGGACTATGGGTAATGAATTTATTGTTACTGTTTTAGAAAGTAGGTCAATTTTTAGCTCGTTAAATTCAATTAAATTGGAGGAATCAAATTGCTTCCTCCGTATGACGGAGTGGATTCGAGCTGCCAATTCAGAATGATGAAAAGGTTTGGCTAAATAATCGTCAGCACCAATATTCAGGCCTTTTATTTTGTCTTCTAAAGCATTTTTAGCAGAAATTATGATTACACCATCCTGCTTGTTTTGGCTACGCAACTCTTTTAAGATTTGAAAGCCATCTCCTCCTGGTAGCATGAGATCGAGCAAAATACAATCGTACATGTACAAGCTTATTTTTTCTAATGCAGAATAAAAATCATAAGCTACTTCGCAAAGGTAATTTCCCGAAGTCAAGTAATTGACAATGTCTGTTGCCAATTCTTTCTCATCTTCTATTACCAGGATTTTCATGGTTTTAAGATATAAATTTATATTGAAGACTTAAAGCATTTATCAAAGTACAGGAAATAAACCCATTTATTTTATTCAAACCCGAAATGCCCAATAGATCTTCTATTTTAATATGAAATCACTTTCAGGTATCAAAATTTTGTAAAATGGGTTATAGGGATTGTCAAAATTGCAAGTCTATTACCGTTTGGACGAAAAAAAAACCGAAAATTGCAATAGTAAAAATGACTGTTGCAGTTTTCGGTTAAAAGGAAATGATTATTTATATACAAAAATACAATCAAGATGAAGTTTTTTCCACCTTTGATTGTAAATAGCATCTGTTAATTAAACCTTACAATGTCAGCTCCAAGCGCATTCAGGCGCTGGTCAATGTATTGATAGCCTCTATCAATTTGTTCAACGTTGTCGATTATTGAAACACCCTCAGCGGACATGGCCGCAATCAAAAGTGATACCCCCGCTCTTATGTCTGGTGAAGTCATTCGGATACCCTTTAGCGGATACTTTCTGTCCAGGCCTATTACAGTGGCTCTGTGCGGGTCGCAAAGGATGATTTGGGCCCCCATGTCAATTAATTTGTCCACAAAAAACAACCTGCTTTCAAACATTTTTTGATGAACCAGAACAGTTCCTTTGGCTTGGGTAGCCACCACCAGCACTATGCTTAGTAAATCAGGGGTGAAACCCGGCCATATGGCATCTGAGACAGTTAAAATAGAGCCGTCTATAAAAGTTTCTATCTCAAAATGTTTCCTTGCAGGGATGTAGATGTCATCTCCTTTGATTTCCAGGTGAATACCCAGTCTTCTGAAAGTGTCGGGTATTATTCCTAGTTTGTCAACCTTAGCATCCTTGATAGTGATCTCAGATTGGGTCATAGCAGCTAAGCCAATAAAGGATCCAATCTCTATCATGTCAGGAAGGAGGGTATGCTCTGTACCTTTTAGATTTTTCACCCCATCAATTTCCAATAGGTTAGAACCAATGCCGGATATCTTACCTCCCATGCTATTGATCATTAGGCAAAGTTGCTGTATGTATGGCTCACAGGCCGCATTGTATAGGGTGGTCTTTCCCTCAGCCATTACGGCAGCCATAATGATATTGGCTGTACCTGTGACTGATGCCTCATCCAATAACATATAGGTCCCTTTTAATTGACTGGCATCAATTTTATAGAGTTCATTTTTAGCATCATAATGGAATTTTGCACCAAGCTTTTGAAAACCCGTAAAATGCGTATCCATACGTCTTCTTCCAATCTTGTCACCACCGGGTTTAGAAATTCGGCCTTTTCCAAACCTTGAGAGTAATGGGCCTAGAAGCATCACTGATCCTCTTAGGCTGGAAGCTTGTTTTAGGTATTCTTCTGTTTCCAGATAGGAAAGGTTTATGTTTTTGGCGGTAAAGGAATAACTTTCCGGCCCGCGTTTTTGAACGACTACTCCCATATCAGAGAGTAGTTCAATCAATTTATTAACGTCCCTAATGTTGGGGATTTTGTTAATGATGACTTCCTCAGGTGTAAGTAATACGGCACAGAGGATTTGTAAGGCTTCATTTTTTGCGCCTTGAGGAGTGATTTCACCTTTGAGTTTCGTCCCTCCGTTTACCCGGAATGATGCCATTAATTTCTTCTTTTTTTGCTATTTGAACCGTTATTTCTTCTCTTTCCGCCGGAATAATTCCTTCTTCCACCATTGGAGTTGTTGTTTGAAGGAGTAGTAGGAACATTGCTTTTGAAGTCTCTACGCATGCTGGTTTCAAAGAGTCCGTTTTCCCTGACCTTTTCAAGGTCGATGTGAAGTTTACCTTTGGAGAGGGTTTTAATGTCATCTATAATAATGGCATCATCAAAGTTTTCTCGGTTCCAGGTAGAATGAAAGCTTCTCATCAACTGACCAATATAGATCAATGCGACTTCCTGCTCTCCATCATCTTCAATCTCAATGGCTTTTGCTATGAGCTTTTCAATGTTTCTTCCGTAATGCTTGAAGCGTACTTCTCCCTTTGGGTAGCCTATAGGAAGCGGCTTTTTGCCTAAAAGTTCCTTGGCAGGCATTGGGAAAGGTGCGTCAACTTCAAGTGAGAAATCTGACATTATGTACATGTCATCCCAAAGTTTTTGATCACTTTCGGTTTTTAATAGTGGATTGAGTTGTTTCATCAACTCCACAAGTGCGTATGCATATTCTGTCCTTTTATCCTGTTCGGGAACAGTTTTTACATAATCCACTAATTTTTGGATGTTTTTTCCGTATTCTTTCAAAATAACTTTGTTTTTAGGCTTTTCATTATTTACCATGACACCTGCATTTAAGTTTCCTGAACTTCTGTGAATATACTAAAAAATACGCATTAGTAAGTCCCTGGCACTTCTGGCATCTATGATCGTTCTTTATTCTACTATGCGAAGCTTTGCAAAGCTAAGTAATAATGTTTTATCTCCAAAATGGTCGAAATGAATATGTGCTTTTCTGTTGGTTCCTTCAGTTTCAATGGCGTTGACTTTTCCAAAGCCAAACTTAGGATGTTCTACCTTCATTCCTTCTTGCAAAGCATTGGTATTAGAGGGTTTGAAATCAGGACCCGGGTTGTGCAATTTCGTGGTAGTACTTCTCACGGCAGGCTTTTTCTTTAAACCTACAAAGCCCTGTTTTCCCTCGCTCTCTCGGAATGAACTTGAAAGCTTGCTACTTATTTTTTTATTAACCTTAATAAAGGTAGGATCAATTTCTTCCAAAAACCTGCTGGGCTCACAATTAAGTAACCTACCGTACCTGTATCTGGTGAGCGCATAGCTGAAATAAAGCTTTTCCATGGCTCTTGTGGTGGCTACATAAAACAGCCGCCTTTCTTCCTCCAGATCCTCTCTGCTTTGCATCATCATCTGTGAGGGGAAAAGATCTTCTTCCATTCCTACTACAAAGACATACCTGAACTCCAGCCCTTTGGAGGAGTGGATGGTCATCATTGTAACGGCGTCTTGGTCGTTTTTGTTCTGGTCTTCATCTGTTAGCAAGGCGATTTCCTGAAGAAATGCACCTAAGGATTTGTCTTCATTCTCATCATTGTCCACATATTCCTTGATGGCGTTGAGTAATTCCTGAACGTTTTCATACCTATTTAACCCCTCTATTGTTTTGTCTTCATAAAGGTCTCGCAATAATCCAGATTGTTTGGCTATAGAAGTTGCCGCTTCAAAGGCATCCTTTCTTTCTATCTCCATTTTAAAACTGTTGATCATTGTGCAGAAGTCGGAAACTGCATTGGCACCTCTTCCTGATAGGAAGCTTTGGCTATTTGTAAGCACTTTCCACAATGAAATATCATGCTCATAGGCCGCAAGCAATAGCTTTTCTACGCTGGTATTGCCAATCCCTCTCTTAGGGTAATTGATAATTCTTTTGAAGGCCTCTTCGTCTTCTTGATTGACCACATACCTAAAATAGCCCATCAAGTCTTTGATCTCCTTTCTCTGGTAAAAGGAAAGGCCCCCAATGATTCTATAGGCAATCCCTGATTTTCTTAGGGCTTCCTCCATGGACCTTGATTGGGAGTTGGTCCGGTATAAGATAGCAAAATCGCTATTGCTTAACTGCTTGTTGTTTTTCTCTTCGAAAATTGTCGCTGCAACCATTCTGCCTTCTTCATTGTCAGAAGAGGCTTTCATAAGTTCTATCAGGTCTCCTGAATCATTATGTGTCCAGACATTCTTTTGCAGCTGTGACTTGTTTTTGGCTATGATGGAATTGGCTGTTTCTACGATGTTTTTTGTGGACCGGTAGTTCTGTTCCAATTTGACCACAAATAAATCAGGATAGTCCTTTTCAAAATTGAGGATGTTCTGAATATCAGCCCCTCTAAAAGCGTAGATACTTTGAGCATCGTCACCTACTACGCAGATGTTTTGGTGAACAGCCGCCAGCTTCTTTGTGATAAGGTATTGGGATAGGTTGGTATCCTGAAACTCATCTACCATTACGTATCTAAATCGCTGTTGGTATTTGTACAAAACATCAGGATGATCGCGAAACAGAATATTGGTATTGAATAGCAGGTCATCAAAATCCATTGCTGAAGATCTAAACAACCTGTTTTGGTAAGTTTTATAGATGGCCCCCATTTTGGGTTTCATGGCTGCTTCATCGTCTGCTGCTATATACGGGTCATTAAGGTAAGCCTCCCACCCTATTAGCCTGTTTTTGGCACCAGAGATTCTGGATAGAACGGTGTTGGCTTTGTAGACCTTATCGTCCAGTTTCATTTCTCTTACAATGGACCTGATGAGAGATTTACTGTCATCGCTGTCGTAAATGGTGAAATTACTGGGGTAGCCTAATTTTTCGGCTTCTACTCTCAAGATTTTTGCAAACACAGAGTGAAAAGTCCCCATCCAGGTGTTTCTCGCTTCCAATCCTATGAGCCTTTCAATTCGCTGCTTCATTTCACTCGCCGCTTTATTGGTAAACGTGAGTGAAAGTATTTGAAATGCATCCACCTTTTTATGGCGGATTAAATGGGCAATTCTATAGGTTAGTACCCTTGTCTTTCCTGACCCTGCTCCAGCAATAATCATAACTGGACCATCTGTTTTTTCTACAGCTTCCAATTGAGGAGGGTTGAGGGTG
This sequence comes from Cyclobacterium sp. L-R, assembly GCF_056859355.1. Taxonomy (NCBI): domain Bacteria; kingdom Pseudomonadati; phylum Bacteroidota; class Cytophagia; order Cytophagales; family Cyclobacteriaceae; genus Cyclobacterium; species Cyclobacterium sp. L-R. The sequence goes on along the minus strand of NZ_JBSXOH010000098.1, from coordinate 154,638 downwards.
GCTAAATAATCCATATAATATTCGATTTTCTGTATTCAGAGCGGCAGTAATAACTGGTTCAAAGTTATCAATTCTTTTCCAGCATACGCCTTGTTACTCTTTTAATGTCTTTATTTTTAAACTGTAGATATAAGATAATGGTTTTTTGTCTTTAATCCACGTCTCTGTTTTTATTAAATAGGCAAATTGTTTTGGCCTGTTTACCTTTAATTTACTAAGGAAGGCTTCTTTTGTTTCCACCTATTATGGGACCAAAGGTAGAGTGAAGGACAGTCTCTGATGTTGTTTTCAAGGTGAAAAATAAATTTATCCGTAATGGAATGGGGTGAATCATCCGTGTAGGGAGGGAGGGCTATTTCCTGGTATTCAAAAATATAATGTCCCCTTTTGGGTTTGCTGGTATGAGCGTAAATCACTCTGCAGTTGAATTTTTTCGCTAATTTTTCACCGCCTTCGAAAAATGCGGTTTCCCTATTCATAAATTCTGTCCAGTATCTAATATCCGACAGGTTAGGTCTTTGGTCTGCTGCAAGTACGATGAGCCGGGGCTGGTTTCGTTGTCTTAAAAAGGCCCGTTGAAATGATTTTCGTTCAGTAAGCATGGCTCCAAATCTGCTGCGAATGGATTTCATTACTTTTTCAAAAAATGGTTGACTCAATTTGGTGTAAACTGTTTCGCATTTACTGGAAATTTTTGAGGAAACAGCTACTAAATGTCCTTCCCAGTTGAAAAAGTGACCGCACATGCCGATTACTATTTCCCCATTGTCTACCTTGTCAAAGACCAAATTAGTGTTTTTTGCTACAAACCTTCGGCTCAATTCTTTTTCGCTCATTGTCAATAGTTTGACAGTTTCAGCCATTGAATCAGTGAAATTTCTATAAAATTTTCGTGCAATGGACTTTACCTCATTATCGCTTTTTTCTGGGAAGGCATGCTTGATATTACTGAGTACAATTTTTTTTCTATACCCCAATACATAATAGGCCAAAAGGTATAATAGGTCAGAAAAAATAAATAAGACTTCCAATGGTAGTTTGGAAAACAGCCGAAATAAGAGCATATTACTATCTGCGAGATTTAATGAAAATTCATCGTGGGTCAAAATAATGAAATAATAGCGACTTTCTTGAGGAAAATTAGTTATAAATAAACCCAATTAGTAATTTTATGGTCTATGTCCGAAGTACAAAGAAAAAAATATTCTGATAAAGATAAAAATAACATATTTGACCATGAATTCATGCCTCATATAGACTCTATGTACAATTTTGCGTACAGGTTGACTTTTGATGAGGATGATGCCAAAGATTTGGTACAGGATACCTACCTTAAGGCTTATAGGTTTATTAATTCTTTTGAGAAAGGGACCAATGCGAAAGCTTGGCTATTTAGAATATTGAAAAATAGCTTTATCAATGAATATCGGAAGAAGAGTAAGCAACCCGCTAAGGTAGATTATCAGGAGGTGGAAACTTATTATAACTCTGATAATGTTGACTATAGTATGACCTCTGATCTGAGAGTGGATGCAGTCAAGGACATGTTGGGCGATGAGATATCAAATGCGCTCAATAGTCTTGCTGTAGATTTCAGGACGGTGATTATACTTTGCGATTTGGAAGGTTTTACCTATGAAGAGATGGCAAAGATATTGGACATCCCTATAGGTACTGTCAGATCAAGACTTCATAGGGCGAGGAACCTTTTAAAGGATAAACTTCGTTCTTATGCTGAAAATATGGGTTATGATACTGAAGAAGAATAAAAATAGCATCGAAAATACTTAAAATGGACAAGAATCTAAACACATCCAGCGAAAGAAAGCAAAACTGTAGCGATGAAAATAAATGCTTTGAACTATTAGAAAGCATTTTGGATGGAGAGGGAGCGGTTGGTTCAAAGGAGATGCTAAATGAAAAATTAGCAAAATGTCAACCTTGTTTTGAGCATTACCATTTGGAAAAAGTTATCAAAGAGATTTTGCAAAATAAGTGTACCAAGCAGATGGTTCCCTCTGAATTGGCAGCCACCATCAGGCAGAAAATTCAGGAATTAAAATAAGGTATATGTCTCAGGGAAAAGTAATTATTTTTTCAGCTCCCTCCGGATCTGGTAAAACAACTATAGTAAAGCATCTGTTAGAATATGAGCCACTTCTTGGTTTTTCTATTTCGGCTTGTACCCGAGACAAGCGAGGAAGGGAAGAGGAGAATGGTAAAGACTACTACTTTTTATCACCCGATGAATTTAGAGAAAAGATCAATCAGAATGCCTTTATTGAATGGGAAGAAGTCTATGCAGGCAACTTCTATGGAACCCTAAAAGAAGAAATTGATAGAATTTGGGCCCAAGGAAGGCATGTGATTTTTGATGTTGATGTAAAGGGAGGAATAAATCTTAAAAATTATTTTGGAGACAAAGCCCTTTCCATTTTCGTAAAAGTCCCTTCTATGGAGGATTTGGCCCAAAGGCTGCGTGACAGAGGGACAGAATCTGAAGAAAGTCTTTCCAGGAGGATTTATAAAGCCAAATTTGAAATGGGGTTTGAAAAAGAATTCGACGTTGTCCTTGTCAATGAAGACTTGGAGCGCTCTTTCAAAGAAGCTGAAAAATTGGTAAAGGATTTTATAAATAAATAGCCGTTTTGAAAGTAGGGTTGTATTTTGGATCATTTAATCCAATTCATGTTGGTCATCTGATCATTGCTGATACCATGCAGGATCAAACAGACTTGGATGAGGTTTGGTTTATTGTATCTCCACAAAATCCATTGAAATCAAGCAGGTCCCTGTTACATGAGTTTGATAGACTCAAAATGGTGGAGCTTGCCACAGCCGATCATTTTAAATTTAAAGTAAAGGATGTGGAATTTCATATGCCTAGGCCTAGTTATACCATTGACACCCTTACTTACCTTTCCGAGCAATATCCTTCTCATGAATTTTCTCTTATTCTGGGAGGAGATAACCTGAATCATTTTCACAAGTGGAAGAACAGTGAGGAGTTACTAAACCAATACAAGATTTACGTTTACCCCCGTCCGGGAAAAAACAAATCGGTAGACCATAAAAATATTGAATTTGTGGAGGCACCTCTACTAGATATATCTGCGACATTTATCCGCAAAACAATAAGTAAAGGTGGCTCCGTTAAATACTTGCTACACCCGCATGTAATGGATTATATACGGGATAAAAAATTCTTCATTTAAATTCTTGTATTAAAACTTATTCTTTTCTGGTCTTTATTTTTTGATTGATCAAATTGGCTACTCCTTTTCCTTGCTTTACCCCATTGTCAATGGCAGGAAGATAATGAATACCTCCATAAAAACGACTGATAGCCGCCTCCTCTGAGGCAATGCGGAAAGAGTCAAATTCTCTTACCCCAAGTCCAAATTTTATTTCTGTGGAATCAACAAAATGAAAAGGTTCACCTAATAATCTTGTCAAAGCCTCGGCAGCAGCGCTAGACACTACGCTATGCCCACTAGTGTATTCAGGGAATGGAGGGGTTTGTAATAATGGTAACCAATTTTTGTCCATATAAAGGTTAATATAGGTTTCTGGCCTAATCAGTGAGCTTCGGTATTTTTCATCCCAACAAGAGATAAAACCATCAAATAGGTAAATAGAGGTAGTAGCCATGGTTTCAGCCACTCCTTTCCAATCTAAACCTTTGTTTTTCACTGCAATCCCTGCAATACCCATCCAGTGGCCTCCAGGAGTGATTTTCTTTTCGGCAAACATTACATGACCTTTCACATTCATTTTATAAGGATTACAATCCCAAAAGAAAGCGATTTCTTCTTCTTCCGAATTTATATTTATCCGAGCATCCATTACCGCTTTGGCATCAATGTAAAAGGTGCTTGATGGAATAGTGTCAAATGCCGGCGGTGCATCGGGTACAAATTGGCTTGCAGAGTCAAGGAAAAATGGCCTTATTTTATTCCAATGTGGTTCTATGGCCTCTATATAGGCAGGAGGGGTAGGTTTCCAAGTTCCTAAGTCATTTTTTACATTATATTTCCCAAAAGAACGGCTTTGGTGGTAATTGTCTTCTGAAGCGTAAGCCATGATTTCATCTGCTACAGCATCGCCTAATTCTATTGAAGCCTGAAATTCTTTTTCTGGCATCCCGGCATCCTTTAATTCTTTAAACAAGACATCTCGCTGACCTGTAAGGAATTGCTCTGAGAATGTTAATTGAATGGCAATCTTGTAATAGGCAGCTAAACTTGCTAGTTGAAAGTTTGCCTCTGAATAGTTGGAGGGGTTTATTGAAAGTGGTTTTGAACCATTCATTTGCCCCATTAGAGAATTGTATTGATCTGGGGCTTCAAGTGCAGCCGTTTCGTAGGCAGCTATAGAAGGGTAGGCATAAACCCGACTCGCTACCGGTGGTGAGAAAATATCATGAACCAGTGTTTCTGTCAAACTTTCATTGGCTTCAATCAGGTAATAACTTTCCGTCAAAAGCTTTTTATAGTTGTCACTTTTATTACATGAACCCAGTAAAAATAGGAACACAAAACCCAGCCCTAAAAGGCGGGTTTTTAAAAAAGGTTTTGTATTTAATGATGCCATAATTGTAATGATGATAAAAGTGATTTTATTACTTATTTATTAATTATTCGAATTTTCTATGTGTTTCTCATAGCTGCTAATGACCCAATTGCCGACTTCCTTGCCTTGATCCTGCCCCCTAGTGATGGCGTCCATATAGTGTATGCCTCCATATAATCTGGAGATGCTTGCCTCTTCCGATGCATGCATAAATGAAGTGTAACTTCTACTGCCCAAACCGTATTGTTCCTCTACAGTATCTGTATACTTGTAATTTTCACCAAAAAAGTGAGTGAGAATGACAGCTGAAGTGGTTGATATAGTCGAATGTCCGCTAAGGTATTCAGGAAAAGGTGGTGTTTGAAGCATGGGCCGGTAGTTGGGGTCTATGTACTTGCGGATGGCTGTTTCAGGTCTTATCCTGTCACTCCTGTACTTTTCATCCCAACAACTAATAAATCCATCCATTAAGCCGATAGCTACCAGAGAGTTGATTTTTAAAGTTTCATAAAAATCCAAGTTTGATTGCTGGCAAGCAATTGCGGTGATGCCCATCCAATGCCCGCCAGGGGAGATCTGTTTGATTCCTACCATAAGGTGTCCTGTTTCCTCCAGAGCGAATGGATTACAATCCCAGAACCCTGCGATTTCTCGTTGTACTTGGTTCATTTCTAGAGAATAAACCTCCTGCATCAAAGCATAAAATTCCGAGTTAGGATCTGTAGAAAATGGTACTGGAGGTAAGGGCTTGAACTGGTCGGCCGCTTTTAAGGTAAATGGCCTGATCGTATTAAAATAGGGCTCCACCGGGGCAAAATATCCAGGTGGGGTAGGGTACCAATTTCCTTCTCCTTCTGAAGGTTGATACCTAGGGTAATTGCTTATATCCCGGTATTTGTCTTTCTGCGCATAGTTTAAGATTTGTTCACTGATTTCTGTGGCATATTGTTCTGCAGCAGAAATCTCTTCTTTTGAATAGCCCCATACTGTACATGAATCAGAGATGGATTGCTTTAATGACTCTAGCTCCGATCCAGAAGGTTGCATGGCAGCTGCCGTTTGAAGCATGGCAAATAGTGCGCTTATTTCTATGGAAGGGCTTTCTTTTTCAGGGATTGTTATTAGAGGTAGTTCATTTAAAAACCCAGCAAATGATGGGTAATCTTTATTCTTACTTGCAATGGTTTCGTAGCCAGAAAGACAAGCATATCCATAAAACCTTGCTGCTAAGGGAGGGTTGGTGATGTCGTGAACCATCAATTCAGTCATTTTCTCAGTGATCCATGCGATGCTTTTAGCAGGAATTTCCTGTTTGGGTAGAGGCCCTTGGCAGGAATTTAATGCCAGCAAGCCTGTTAGGACGAAAACAAATGTAATAATGTATGTCTTTAAGGAATTCATTTGAAGTATGTTTTATTTTGCCCCGCTTGGTAAGCTTTTATCGTTTTTTGATTCATGCCAAATAGGAGTAGGTCATCAATTGCTAAAATACTTCGAACATCTCCTTTTAAATCTAATCCTGAAAACCGTTGAGGGAGGTATTCAAAACTGCCTTTGCCATCGCCTAAAAATACCAGGCCATGGTTGGCATCATATTTACCAAAGCGGAGACGGGCATTGGAAATATTTCCTGTCAGAATCAAATCCAAATGACCATCCTTGTTAATGTCCAAGCTTTCTATGGCAAATACAGGAGATATTTGAGCTTCCGAAGGTAGGGTAGTTTTTTGAAATCCTTCTTTATTGTTAAGAAAAAGACTTGTTTCTAATAAGGTTGCCTTGAAGTATCCTGCATTTTCCAATTCCTCTTTGCTGAAAATATTTTCTAATCCAGCTTCAGCATAAGTTTCATAATCCGTAAAACGGGTACGGATCATGGAGATTTGATCCAGAAGCTCATCTCTTGTAAGGAAAGGGTAAGTTTTTCCTTGAATGTAAAAACTCAAAATGGGATCTATAGCTCCATTATTATCAAAATCTTTGTAATGCATTTCCGCAGGTTCCTCGGGACTAACTTTCACTTGGCTATTTAAGCCTTGGTTGCCGACTATAATATCTGGTCTGCCGTCTGAATTCAGGTCTGAGATGTGGAGACTATTCCACCAGCCACTATATTCTTGTTTAAAATAGTCTGCACTGACATTGTGGAGGTTTTGACCATCATTTTCAAATACGGTAAGAGGTAACCATTCTCCGGTTACAATCAATTCTGCATTGCCGTTTCCATTCAAATCTACCCATTCTGCATCGGTAATCAGACCAAGGCTACGAAGTTCCTTGCTCCATTGGTCCGTCTTATCCTGAAAAAGGCCTTTTCCATTATTTATTAGGAGGTAACTTTTTGGAATTTCGGGGTAGCGGCCTGGAATCACTCTACTACCTACAAATAAATCCGGAAAGCCATCATTATTAAGGTCATTTAGGGCTACTGTCCCGGTGCTGTTAAGCATTGTTGGAAGGGCTTTTTTATTTCTGGTCAAGTTCCCCTTTCCGTCACTTAGATATAATCTGTCCTGTAGGCGTTCGTCTGTTGGGAGGAAATCCCCATACCCTCCACTAGCTACATACAAATCAATGTTTCCATCTCCATTAAAATCAGCCCATATGGCATCGGTGTCTTGGTGATCTCGGTCAGTTTCAAAGGCTGGTGTTTTCTTTTCTTTGAAAACACCTTTCTGCTGTTGCATCCACAATCGGCCTGATTCGCCGGCTTGTCCTCCGATAAAAATGTCCTCCAAGCCATCATTATTGATGTCAGCCTTGACCATCACCGGCCCCGAGAAAGATATTGGGTTTACCATTAATGGCTGCCTTTTGAAATCATTGGTTGATTTCGAAATGGGTTTATAGTCAATAGGGGAAGGGATTTCAGCTAACAAAGTTAGTGTCTTTTCCTGCTTATATACTTTGTCATCCGCATTTTGCTGAGCAAGGGTGAGGGTTTGGTTTGCTTTAATGTTTTGTAGGCGCTCTACTTGACCGCCTGGCCATAGAATTTCCAAAGAATCTATACTGTTAGTTGTTCCTAAGCCAAAATGTAGGGTTGGACTCACGGAAGATTGGTAGCCTCTGACAGGCATTTGCTCCTGCTGTTGCAATTCACCATTGGTATAAATACGTATTCTTGCGCCTATGCCAAAGCTGTTTTTACGGTCTCCTTTTAAATCTACCTTTAAATAATTTTTACTGGCAAGGCTATCCGAATTGTTTCTATAAATAGAAGCTGGATGATTGACGTTATTGGTTATCAGGTCCAGATCTCCGTCGTTGTCCAGATCAGCGTAAGCTGTGCCATTCGTGTTTATTTTTTGATCGAAGCCCCACGCTTCCACTTTTTCCTCAAACTGCCAGCCGTTTAGGTTTTTGTAGATGTAGTTATGCAGATCTGAAGAGGGCATTTGATGGACTAAATCTAGGATGTTCTCCCTTCTAAGTCCGTTTTTATTGTTTTTTAGGTAATCGGCCATGAATTTCAGGAAGTCCTGATTGGTGTAATCTCTGGCATAACCATTGGTGACGAACAAATCTTTTAATCCATCATTGTCAAAATTAGCAAACAAGGCAGACCAGCTCCAGTCTGTATTTGATACGCCTGCCATTTGTCCAACTTCACTAAAATCCCCATTGCCATTGTTAATGTGCAACATGTTGCGCATGTATTGGTGATGAAAACCCATTTTTAGACCGAACTCAAATTTTTCGTAGTTGTCTGGAGCCATTAAAAGCTTTTGCCTTTTATTGTCTTTAGGCAACATATCTAAAGTGAAAATGTCTGCATGTCCATCGTTGTTAATGTCTGCAATGTCATTTCCCATAGAAAAGTGAGAAATATGTCCCAAAGCATTGTCAATATTGTTTGTAAAGGTTCCGTCACCATTATTAAGATACAAATAGTCAGGAACTGTATAGTCATTGCTGATATAAATGTCTTGCCAGCCATCACCATTGATGTCTGCTATTCCGGCTCCTAGGCCATAGGATAAAGCCACCTTTAAAATTCCCGCCTTTTCTGTAACCTCTGTAAAAGTTTCTCCATCATTTCTGAAAAGTTGAGGGCCGGCGGGGTCTGTTTTTCTCAAAATTTCTGTGGTATTGGCTTCATCCAACACGGGTAGCGATTTAGGATTGTGGTTAAGTAGAAAAAGGTCCAGATCGCCATCATTGTCATAGTCAAAGAAACTGGCCTGAGTACTTGTGGCCTCACTATCTACCCCATAATGGGATGCCATTTCTTTAAAAGAAGGCAAATTGTTTTCATTATTCCCCTGGTTGATGTAAAGTTCATTTCTTCTTTTTTCAGGTGGTAAGCTGCCCGAATAGCAAACATAGATATCCAAAAGGCCATCTCCATTTACATCAGCCATGGCTGTTCCTGTTTTCCAGGGAGCAGCTCTGGTGGCCAACCCTGCCTGAGCTGTAATGTCCTCAAATTGCATGTTTCCTTTGTTGAGGTAGAGCCGATTTTCAACCATATTTCCAGAAAAATACAGGTCCTCCAATCCATCCCCATTAAGATCCCCAACAGCTACTCCTCCGCCATTATAAAAATATTCATACATGAGTATGTTAGTGTTCAATCCCTCAGTAAGTGTATTCTCAAACATCACCCCAGATTCCTGAGGGGTTAAAAGCGTAAATTGCTTTAATTCATTCGTTTCAATGGATACCTTTTGACAGCCAATCAATACCAATAGAGGGAGAATAAACTGTATTTTACTGCGTAGAATATTGGACATAGGGATGATAAGATGGAGAGACAAATATAATGAGTTTTGACAGCTTCTCCTTATAAAGGCTGGGCTTATCTGTTAAATTTAGATTTATAATTCAAGCTTAAATACTCATTTCTAATTGTTAATGGGGGTAAGGCTTGTATTAACCCGAAATATGCAATAGATAATCTATTACATGCTGAAATCGCTTTAAAATCAGCCACTTCGTTGCTGTTTTCAATTTCACCATAGCGGTGCTATGCTAAAATATCCAAACAGGCTGATTGTGCTTGCGATTGCAATACTTCCCGTAAACACGGGACAGGCTTCATCCCTGACTATTGTCAGGACGGAGAAATCCTATTATAATCCGGGATTAATCACAAGAGGAAAGGATCTGAGCCTGTCTTTTTTTATGAGTAGCTTTTCTGCCCAAATTAAGGTTGGAGGATTATTAGTAATCCTGATTTTTGATTTTAAGATAATCAAAAAAAGAGCGATCAAGTGACCGCTCTTTTATATTGTTTAAATTAGAAAGTTTTAATCTTCGTATCCTGGGTTTTGGATAAGTTCTCTGTTCCGCTGCATTTCATCAAAGTTAATTGGCATAAAATACATTTTATCCAACCAGAGTCGGTTTTCCTTACCTGGATCTATGTCGATCACCTCATAGGAATAGTCGTAATTTTCAGTATTGTAACTGTAAATTTCAACATTTTTCCCGGATTTTAGTGTGCCAACTATATTGATTCCATTAGGTTGTCTTCCCAGGGTTTCTGGTGCAATCATCCAGCGTCTTGCATCATAGTAACGCTGTTCTTCATTGACCATCTCTTTTCGTTTTTCATCGATAAGAGCTTCCATTAATTCTTCACCTGAAGCGGTCAGAGCCGGTAGGCCTGCTCTAAATCTGATTTTATTTAACCACATTCTCGCTTCTTCGTCATTGCCAAGGGCAATATTGGCTTCCGCATAGTTAAATACAACCTCGGTAAATCTAATGTTTGGCCAAGGAATTTCTTGCCAGGTATTCTGGTCTACGAAATTTGGATCTGGCTCAATAAATTTACGGATATAATAGCCTGTATAACTACCATTCCAATCTTCAATGGGACTGTTTCTGGTGTCAAGGCCAAAGTGAGTAACTTTTTGACCTTCGCTATTAACTACCTCGTAGGTTCCTGTTTGGATTTGTCCCAGTGGATCCCTTGCCTGATTGGCAGAAGAACGTGGCTTCCAAGGAGCTCCTTCGTAAAGGAAGGTAGCGTAGAATCTAGGTTCACGGTCTTCATAAGGCGCACTTGCATGCTCATCATCAGCCCAGTCAAAGTCAGAACCATCCATCATTTGATAGTCATCGATTAGTAGCTGTACAGGCGTGTTTCCTGCCCAGTTATTGTATCCATTGGGGCCATTGTGGAGACCATGACGTCCACCAGTTTCTGGCTTTTGAGCCAAGAAATACCTTCCGAAGATTATTTCATTCTCTCCCCCATTCCTTGAAAGTGAATTGTTCATATAGGTCTGTATGGCTTCTTCCCGAGGCAAAGGCGCTGACAAATCAAGCATGTTTCCACTAGTTTTGTCAAGTACCGCTTTGGCTGCTGCTGCTGCCTGTTGGTATCTCTCTGTCTGGCTACCACTTGTGTAGCCAATCAGTTCCTTATTCTGGTAAGCTGAAATAACTGAGGATTTTGAAGAAGCTGCTGCCATGTCATGCAAGTCAGATGCTGCATAAATCAATACCCTTGATTTCAAGGCAAGCGCTGCAATTTCATTGGCCCTACCTCTGGTGAGGTCTTTTCCTGCCAATAAAGTAGCCGCTTTGTCTAGGTCAGCGACGATAAAATCTACCACCTCTTCATAGCTGTTTCTCGGAAGTTCGTAAGTTTCCTCCTCCAATGTAAAGGTTTTGTTGGCAATCGGTATACCTCCAAAGTTCCTTAATAATTGGTGGTGAAAGTAGGCCCTCATAAAGTGAGCTTCACCTAGTAATCGATCTGCTATACCTCCATCATTAGAAAAAGAAGGGCTGGTAAGGTTGTCGATGGCGATGTTGGTCGCTCTTAAATTACTGTATAAGTCGGGCCAGTTCCTCGTGTAATCCATCCAACCTGGTTCTTGTGGATTAGATCTTGCTTCAGTTACTGTGGTGATATTTCTACCTGGATGGGTGAAAATGGCTTCATCGGTTAATGAGGCCAATGCTTGCTCGCTAAATCCGCCCTGACCTAAACCTCGGTAAAGGTCAGTCACAAACGCTTCTGCAAGCCCTGGATCTGTCCATACGGCAGATTCAGAAACTTCTCCTTGGGGCGGTGCATTTAAAAACTCTTCATCGCAAGAAAAATTGAGAAAAGAGATCGTTAATGCCAACCCTAGATATTTTATATTTTTCATCATATTCAATGTTTTAGGATTTAGAATGTTACAGACAGACCTGCGTTGATTACTCTTGCTTGAGGGTAATATTGTCCTGTAGCGTTGTCAGATTCAGGATCATAGACTTTTAATTTATCCCAAGTAACGAGATTTAGTCCATTGGCATAGAACCTTAAATTGCTGATGCCAAACCTTTCTCCAAATTGCTGAGGAACAGTATAGCCTATTTCGAAGTTCTTCAATCGAATATAGTCTGAGCTTCTGTACCAAAAATCATTTCCATTGGAATAATACTGGTCACTTCTGTTGGCAATTCTAGGATATTCAGTACTCTCATTGTCTATGGTCCACCTGTTTTCATAAAATTCTAACAGATAATTACCAATGTTTCCTGATTCTCCAAGGCTTACCTGTGCAATTGCCCCGGCTGCTCCTTGAAACAAAATTGCTAAGTCAAAGTTTTTGTAAGAGGCGTTAATATTGACACCGCCCTGAAACCTTGGGATATTGTTTTTATCAAGTCTTACCCTGTCTAGAGGAGTGATAGAACCATCACCATCATAATCTACAAACTTCATATCGCCTGGACGAAGGTTGTTGGTAATATCAGAATAATCTAAAGTTTCTGCATCTATAGCGGCTTGGTTAGGGAATACTCCATCATACAAGTAAACTGGGTTTGGAGTGTTCATTGGCTTTCCGGTAGAAAGCTGCCATGCCGGTGCTCCTGGAGGCTCATCCCAGAATAGGATCTTGTTTTTGGCATAACCACCATTGGCACTGATGCTATAGGAGAGGTCTCCTTTTTGTCCTCTGTAACCAATGTTTAGATCAAAACCTTTGTTTTCTACTTCTCCGATATTCTCAGCAGGCAATAAAGAAGCTAATCCACTTGACTGAGGTACTGAAGCGTTCTTTCTCCAAAGGATATTGGTACGCTTGTTATAGAAATAATCGAATTCAAAGAAAACTTTGCCTTGATACATTTGGCCTTCTATACCAATATTAGAATTGTTTGCTACCTCCCAAGTAATGGCATTGTTTGGAACCCTTGTTTCGTACAAGGTTTTGGCTTCTGTATTTTCTAATATCTGACTTCTGAAACCATAAGTGGCTAGGAATTGGTATTCCTGTAAGGATCCATCGTAATAGATTTGGTCATTACCCATTTGCCCCCAAGAACCTCTGACTTTAAAGAAATCCATGGCTGAAATATTGTTTTTCCAAAAGCTTTCTTCAGATACTACCCAACCAGCCATTACGCCTGGAAAGAAACCGAATCTAGAGGCTTCAGGGAAAATGTAAGAGCCGTCATATCTCCAAAGAAATTCAAAAAGGTATTTTTCTTGGTAGTTATAGGCTACCCTACCGAAGTAATTTAAACGACCTCTGGTGAAAGCACCACCTCCGTTGTCTTTTTCAGAGTCTCCACCGGCAAACATCTGATCAATGGCAGGTGAAATAAAGTACCTTCTGTAGGCAAAGAAGTCATTGCCTTCTACGGTTTCTTTGTTGACACCGGCCAATGCATTGAAGCCATGGTCTCCAATTTTCTTTTCGTAAGTAAGCAAACCACCTAATAGTATGTTTAGCTGATTAATGTTGGTTTGTCTTAATCTAGGCTCAGCAGGTCCCCTTTGACTTGGAACCAAGATAGGAGTTACTCCATCTGCCTCAAAACCATTGCCTCTTTGGTACAGCGTCCAAGGGGTTTCCCATCTTTTCTGTAATCTGCTAAGGTTGTCAACTGCTGCAGTTCCTTGAAATTTCAACCCTTCTATTCCAGGTATTTTAATGTTCAATGCACCGTTGGTTTGGAAATAGTTTCTGGTATCTCTGTCATAACCAGTGGCATTGGTAGTGATCACTACTGGGTTTTCACCGTTTTCAATATCTGGACCAGGTCTGCCGTCAGGCCAGTAAGCTGGCTCATGTGGTTTTCCCCTCATTTGCATTCTGAAAATAGCTCCTGCTCCTCTTGTAGGGAAGAAACGGTATTCTTGACGTGCCAATACTCCTATTTGCAGATCGATGTATTCATTGATCTTTGCATCAAGGTTGATTCGCATGTCATATTGCTTAAATCCTGTCGCGGAGTTTTTATAATAGGCATCCTGATTTTGGTAACCCAATGAAGCCATGTATCTCAAACCTTCGGAACCACCATTCAGTTGAAGGTTGTGCCTTGTTTGAGGAGACCATGTTTTTAAAGTTTCACCATACCAGTCAGTATTGGGGTAGTTCCATGGGTCAGTACCTGCCCTATGCAAAGCCAATGCTTCTGGACTAAATGGGGCAGTTCTTTCCTGTCCACCCTGTGTTAAATAAGTGCCAGTAGACCGATAGGCGTCTGTAGCAGCTCGCCATTCGTTGGTAGGTAATTCATAAACATTCAGGTCATTTAACATTTCGCCGTATTGTGCGGCATCAGACAATTAAGGTATAGTGGTAGGTTGAGCAAAACCCTGATTGAACTGGTAAGTAAGTTCTGGTTTGCCTTCTTTACCTCTTTTGGTTGTAACCAGAATAACACCATTCGCTGCCCTTGCACCGTAAATGGCTGCCGAGGCATCCTTCAAAACGGAGATGGTCTCAATGTCATTAGGGTTTAATCGGTCAATACCACCAGCTCTAGCGGGAATACCATCAATCACAATCAGTGCGTCGTTGTTTCCAAGGGTGTTGGATCCACGAATTCTAATTCCAGCACCGTCATAGCCTGGTTCACCACTTCTATTGACAGCAATTACCCCAGACATTCTACCTGCGATTGAGTTAGAAAGGTTCATGGCGGGTGATTTTACCAGATCAGCACCCTTAACAGTGGCTACGGAGCCTGTTATGGTTTCTTTTTTCTGTTCGCCATACCCAACTACAATTACTTCACTCAATGACTGCATGTCTGGTTGTAGGGTGATGTCAATCGTACTTTGGTTATTTACCGTCACTTCTTGACTTTCAAAACCAACGAAAGAATAAACGATTGTTTGATCGCTTTCTTGAAGTGAGATAGAATATTTGCCATCAATATCAGTAACAGCACCTCTTACGGTACCTTTTACCAATACTGACACACCCGGTAAAGGGAGGTCATCCTCTCCTGAAATGACTGTCCCTGTCACTTCCCTGGATTGGGCATGCAATGTTAGGCTGCTTGCTAAAAGCAAGGCCAGACCTAGCAAAAACAATTTTGTTTTGGGTAAATAGTTTTGCATTCTTTATTTAGTTAGGTTAAAAATAATTAAGTTAATGTTAAATCGACACTTTAAAGTTGATGGTAATTTTTAATATAAACAATAGGATGCTGTAGCTGCGTTTTTAGCTGGTATTTCTTAATGTTAATATTGCACGATTATTCTATTGAAGTGTTAAAAATACTGTTAATTAAATATTTTATCTGTATTATTATGACCAAAAAATTATTAAAACTATAAATAGGGATTCTGTGATAAAATATAATAAAAGTAAGAGCTAAATGCTGATTAAGGTTTATTTATGGTTTGAAAGGTAAATTAGCTTTGTTTTTAGGTTTCTGTTACCAAAAAGTACGTCTGCTGAACAATAAATTCTATCGTATATCACAAGAGTTCCTATGTGATTGCGCTTAAATTTTGATTTATTTGAAATTGGGTTTGGCTTTGTTTTACTATTTCAATTTATTAATTGTCAAATAAACACTTTGCTTATTAGCTAAGCCTTCTAACAGTAGGTTTATTGGATGTGCTTTCAGAGCCTATTGGTCAGGTTTTTTATCTCCTGCTATTTGCTTATATTTGCCTTATAAGGTTTAATACAGAAAAGAATAGTCGGCTTATGGCTGCCTGTTCTTTATTTCTTTTTAAGCTTATCTAAAATCCCGAAAGGAATTTTTCCATCTTGCAGCTCCTGCTTTTCCAAATGATCAATTCTTTTCTTGTCAAGCTGTATTTATTGGTCAACCAATTCAAATAGGCCTTTGGGCTCAAATTATTAATCCTCTGGTTCAAGCTTTGTTAAGGCAATTTCTTTAAAGAGCAATCAAAGCTCATTGAAATATTTTAAAAATAGAATCCCCTTCTTTTTAAAGAAAAACCCTATGATAAGATTTCTTTATTCAACCCGGATTATGTAATAGAATTTCTCCGCCCTGACAATGGTCAGGGGTGAAGCCTGTCCCGTGTTTACGGGAAGTGTTGCAATCGCAAGAAAATCAGACTGTTTGGAGATTTTAGTATAACACCGCTATGGTGAAATTGAAAACAGCAACGAAGTGGCTGAGTTTAAAGCGATTTCAGCACGTAATAGAATGTCTATTGCATATTTCGGGTTCAAGATGAGATCCCATAATGTATTAGAAAGACGGATGATTATTGCGGATTAAAATAGAATACTGTTTTCCCTTATAGAGAAAAAAATTGTAAGGGTTAGAATTCGAAAGCGATTAAAAAATAAAAAGCCCTGACATTTTGAAAATGCAGGGCTTAGGTTTTTATCCTATTGTCAGGCTATTAGATTTTCATGATCTCTTCTTCCTTTTTACTAAAAAGCTCATCTATTTTAGTGGAATGTTGGTCCGTCATTTTTTGAACAGTGTCTTCAGCTCTCTTGACCTCATCTTCTGATGCGCCTTCTTTCTGAAGCTTTTTCAAACCTACATTGGTGTCTTTTCTAATGGTTCTGATGCTTATTTTACCATTTTCGCATTCATTCTTAACCTGTTTTACCAGTGTTTTTCTTCGTTCCTCAGTAAGTGGTGGCACGGTCAATAAAACCATTTCTCCATTGTTTTGAGGATTTAGGCCTAAGTCTGAATTGATGATGGCTTTTTCTATTTCAGGAATCAACTTTTGCTCCCATGGTTTGATGGCCAGGGTTCTGGCATCAGGAGTGGTTATTGAAGCTACTTGTTGAAGCGGAGTAGGATTGCCATAATAGGATACCATAATTCCGTCCAAAAAATTAGGCATTGCTTTTCCGGCTCTGATTTTCACCAATTCGGCTACAGTATGTTTCACCGATTTATCCATTAGTGATTTTGCCTCTTCTAAGTATAGCTGGATCTCTTCCATGGGTTATTTTATTTAGATGTAATCAATGTTCCTACTTCTTTACCGTTAATCAGGTCCAAAAGGTTGTCCTTTTTGTTCATATCAAAAACGATAATTGGAAGGTTGTTCTCTTGACAAAGGGTAAAGGCAGTCATGTCCATAACATTCAGGTTTTTCTCGTAAACCTCCTGAAAAGTAATATTGGTATACCTGGTTGCTGTAGCATCTTTTTCAGGATCTGCTGTGTATACACCATCTACACGAGTGCCTTTCAGTACTACCTCTGCTTCAATTTCAATTGCTCTAAGACTGGCTGTAGAATCGGTAGTAAAGTAAGGGTTACCTATACCTGCACCAAAAATAACGATTCTCCCTTTTTCCAAATGGCGAATTGCTCTCCTCCTAATAAAAGGCTCGCAGACACTTTCTACTTTGATCCCTGACATTAGACGTGTGTACATGCCATTTTGCTCAAGAGAACTTTGTAATGCCATTGCGTTGATAAGGGTAGCAAGCATGCCCATGTAATCACCTTGAACCCTGTCTATACCTACCTTGCCGGCTTGTACACCTCTAAAGATATTTCCACCTCCAATTACTATGGCGATTTCTACGCCAAGGTCATGAACGCTTTTGATTTGGGTTGCATATTCTTGAAGTCTCTTTGAGTCAATGCCATAGCTATTGTCTCCCATCAGGGCTTCACCGCTAAGCTTAAGGAGTATTCGTTTGTATTTCATCTTGCGAATTATTTTCTGTTTTACTAGTGAAAGGCCTTGATTAGGACTATTAAAAATTTATTGATCTCAATAAGCCCGACAAATATAAATCCTTGTTTTTAGAATACTAAATCTTAAGGGTAAAAATGGCACAAATCATGCGAATTTTGTGCTTTGGTCTAAAGTTTTCGCTTTGAAGAATATTTTTGTTTAAGCGACTAAGTTAGGAGAAAATGGATTAAAATAAATAAAAAAAACAATTGAATACCCGTTATGATGTCGAATTAAGTAATCGGAGCACTTTGTTTAGAATAATTCCAAAAAACCAGTTTCTTCCAAGCGAGAAGTAAATGGCAGCTTAAATTTCCTTAGGATAAAGCTAAAATCTTGGATAATTACCATTGCCTGTTGCAAGAATTCAACAAGGGAATTTGAGGGAAGGGACAAACCCAGTCCGAAATAGCCTGTCCGCTGTATTGGTTTACAATAGGAATTCAAGCCATTTATTTTTTCTTGTTTTTAATAGTTTCAATTTCCTGCTTTATCCGCTTATTAACATTAATCTTGGCGTCTCTAAAGGTGTAAATCATCGTTTTGAATTCTCTTGCATACGGATTTGAAATGGAGTCCGACAATTCACCATTTGAAAAATAGGGGACAGTTTTTTCCAGTTCACTGTCCTTCTCCTCGAAAGTTTTAACCCTTATCAAATGTTTGTATTGCTGATCAAAATCAAACCAATTGATGTAATCTGCATGAAAAGAAACGGCTCTGATGGAATGTTTACTGTAATAATTTATTGCTCCTGCTTGACCATAGTTATCACAGAGAACTAGCGTTTGATATGAGGAAGTTGACGCTATTTTCTCGTAAATGGCATCCACTTTACTAGCAAGCTCCTTCCAACCAAGCATGTCGGCAAAGTCTTGAGGTAAGTCATGGTTTTGGCCATCTTCCCAACGAAGCATTCCTGATTTTTTATAGCTGTCTGCTTGACTTAAAATATAGGCAGGCGTCTTATTCGGGAATGAAATATTATAAAAAGGGATAAAAACCAATAAAGGAATCATTATGATTATTGGCCTGAGGGAATATTTCCAATTGTTTTTTAACAAGCCAGATAAGTAGACTGATCCAAAGGAAATGTATATAGGATAAAGGCCTATAGCGTAATAATCCTTGGCTTTTAGGGATAGAAAGAGGAGAAGTGTAAAAAAGAAAGACCAAAAATACACTTTGAATTTATGGTAGGGCGGATGAAAATAAAGGGCATATAATCCAGAAACAATCACCACTAAGGAGCCTGCAAAAAATAGAAATTGTGATTTAAGAAAATCAAGCCTGTCAACATGGACTAGATGTTTTTCTGCCAGCTCTTTCATGTGCCAAACAACAGGAAGATCATTAAAGAATTGCCATATTAAGTTGGGACTTATTAGTAACAAGGCCAATGCAATCGCATAATACAAATCCTTTCTTAATAGTATTTTTCGTTGCGGAGTCAATAGTAGGGCTGGAAAAATACCGAGCACAAGAAAAACGATATTGTATTTGTTCAAAAAACCTAAAGCGAAAATCACTGCCGCGTAATAAAGGAATTTAGCGTTTTGAGTATTGAAGTATTTTATGAGAATAAAATAAAGGGTTGTCCAACACAAGATGTCTAAAGAATTCGGTTGATACAAAGTGTTTATTCTAAGTAAAGAGGAAAACAATACACATGTAGCGCCAAGAGTCAATGCAAATAAATCGCCTTTAAGTTCTTCAATAGCCTTCCAAACCAGCAGCATGGTCAATGCCCCAAACAATGCTGGAATAAATTTCACCCAAAATACAGCATTGCCCAGAAAAATAATGATTGAAGAAAACCATGAAGTAGCTGGAGGAACGGAAAGATAGCCCCAAGCTAGGTGATGCCCTTGGTCCAGGTAAAGGAATTCATCACGGTGTAATTCGTATATAGGGCTTATCAGAAAATATTGCAATAAAAACTTCAGTAGTATAAAACTACCCAAAACCCATGTTTTAGTATTTACTGATGGTTGGCGCATTTCATAAAAATAGTTGAAAAAATCTAAAATTACGGGCTATGCAATTCCTTTCTTTATTGAGATTGTTTTTATTTAACCTTTTGAATTTGAGTTAAATGCTATTACAATAGATCGAACAAAAACCTCAATTAGCCCATCCCAGATGAATTTGGGAGGGATGAAGAAAGTCAATTTCAGTTTGATGGGTTTTCAATGCCTTCTCTAATCATATTGTTTATAACTAGTAGGTTGCTTATAATTGAATTAGTGGAAGTCTGATTAGTCCGAATTCTATTGCCCTATTCGGATTCAATCCAATAATACTATTTTCAAGGTTCTGACGTTAGCGAAAAACATTTGAGGACTGGAAAGATTATATAAACGAAATGCTTGGTTTAATTTTAATCCTTTCTTTACATTTGACAAGTAACCAAATTGTCTTGCTGTATGGGTTTAAAAACTAGAGGTAGGGCATTGGCAAACCCTTTTTTACCATCAAATTGCAAAATATTCATGCCAATTATCTTTAGAACTACAGGTTATTTTCTGGCTCTTTCGCTCATCTTTACTTCATGTAAAACAGTATCGACCAGAGGAGATGCAGTGGATGTCGCCCCAATTGAGTCGGTGGATAGCACAAAAACATCTGATAATTCAGCTCGGGAAAGATTAATTAGAGAAAAAGAGGCGAAAATTAAAGGGTACCAAGCTAGTAATAATAGGGACTTCGACTTATTGCATACCCAGTTAAAAGTTAAATTTGATTATTCCTCGCAAACTGTAAATGGAGAGGCTTTACTGACCTTAAAACCATATGCCTATCCTCAGGATGTGTTGGTTTTGGATGCTAAAGATTTTGATATACACAATACCAGCATTCTTATAGGAGCGGAAGAAATTCCTTTAACTTATAAGTATGATCAAGAGAAATTGATTTTGCTTTTACCGGAGCAAGTGAACCGATACGATACCCTTCAAGTTGCTATTGCCTATACTGCATTTCCAGAAAGGGGAGGAAAAGCGGGCAGTGCAGCCATTACGGACACCAAAGGATTGTACTTTATCAATCCGGAGGGAGAGGAAAAAGACAAGCCCGTACAGATTTGGACGCAGGGAGAGACAGTGCATAGTTCCAAGTGGTTTCCAACCATTGACAGTCCCAATGAGCGACAAACCCATGATTTTTTCATTAAGGTACCAGACCAATACATAAGTCTTAGCAATGGGAATAAGGTAGACAGTCAAACAAATGCTGATGGCACAAGAACAGACCATTGGCAGATGAATTTACCTCATGCACCCTATTTGTCAGCCCTTGTTGTGGGAGAATTTGCAGTCATTGAGGATAGTATTGATGGTTTGGCATTGCGTTATTTTGTTGAACCAATATACGAGGAAGGTGCAAAGAAAGTATTTGAGAACACCCCTGAAATGATAAGTTTCTTTTCTTCATTGCTTCAAATGCCATTTCCCTGGCAGAAATATGATCAGGTGGTTGTCAGGGACTTTGTTTCTGGAGCCATGGAGAATACCACCCTTTCTATTTTCATGGAAGCCCTTAACCTGAATGAAAGAGAGGCATTGGATAGCGAGTGGGATTATATCATCGCCCATGAGCTTTTTCATCAATGGTTTGGCAATTATGTTACCACCGAATCATGGGCTAATTTGGCCATGAACGAAGCCTTTGCTGATTATTCTGAATACTTGTGGCTTGAGCATAAAGAAGGGCGAGACCAGGCAGATATGCATCATTTTAATGCCATAGAACAATACATGGGTGAAGCAGAGGAAAAGCAGGTCGATTTGATTCGCTTTTATCACGAAGACAGTGAGGACATGTTTGACAGTCACACCTATGCCAAAGGTGGTCGGGTACTGCATATGTTAAGGAAATTACTGGGGGATGAGGTGTTTTTTGAAGGGTTAAGGATTTATTTGAAAGACAATGCATTCAATAGTGTAGAGGTACACCAACTTCGGCTGGCTTTAGAAAAAGTTTCAGGTAAGGACTTAAACTGGTTTTTTAACCAATGGTTTCTTTCTGCAGGTCATCCACAATTGAAAGTCAGTTGGGATTACTCACAACCTGACAATGTTAAACTGACATTAGAACAGCTTCAGGATGTTTCCAGGTTTCCAGTATTTCAAATCCCGTTTAAAGTAAGTATTTACAAAGAAGGGAAACGAATAGAGCAAAGCTATACCATGGATCGCGCCATGCAGCAATTTGCTTTGGAGAATGGGCCGGGTACAGACTTGGTGCTTTTTGATGAGTTTAGTGAAATTTTAAGCACGAGAGAGGAGCGCCGTGGAGGGGAATTAATGAAGGAGCAGTTCCGCTGGTCTACCTCGGGCTTGTCGAGGGTAGAAGCTTTGGATAGTTTAACCAGTAATTACAGTGATGAGCTAGATTTCTTAGCTACCATGCAGGCAGCCTTGGAGGATTCTTTTTCAGTGGTAAGGGAACTGGCCTTGCATCGTCTAAATCGCTTGGAAGCAGAGGCGGGGGAAGTACTACAATTGGAACAGAAAGTGCTTAAAATGGCTGAGGAAGACCCTAATAATGCAGTGAGGGCAGCTGCTATTGAGGCCTTGGCGGGGATGAACAGTGGTAAGTTTGAGCAATTGTTTTACAGGTTGATCAATGCCCCATCTTATCAGGTTGCCGGTGCAGCTTTGACTGCTTATTTGGATATTGAGGACAATGTGTCGGAGAAAAGGGAGCTGTACCAAAGGTTGAAAGAAGAGGAGAACATACGAATCATAGCTCCCTTGGCAGATTATTTAACTAGGGAGAAAATAGCAGTAGAAGCAGTATGGATGCAAGAGAAGTTGGATAAGCTGGATGGGGAGTCTTTGTATTATTTTCTGGGTTATTACGGGGACTTTTTCGCTAGTGTAGAAGGGGTGTCCACTGCTCAGGCGATTTCCACATTAGGTGAGCTTGCATCTGGTCATAAGCAGAATTATGTAAGGCTGGCCGCATTTCAGTCCTTGTTTGGGTTTATTGATGAGGCAGGTGTCTTAACGCTTGTCAAGTCAATTCAGGCTGCTGAGGAGGATGAAATGATTCGACAATACCAGGAGTATTATATTTCTCCATATTTAGAAAATAATTAAAATGCTGATGATTAGTGAGATACTTTTCTTTTTGAAAAAAAGCTAAGATTTTTTTTTAGAATATTTTGAATGTTTAACAAAAGGGTATAATTTTGCCATCCGTTACGACAACAAAGAAATCTAAAAGAAGAATTCGTGAGTAACATTTATTGAGTTTTTGGGGGAATACCAAAGCGGCCAACTGGGACGGACTGTAAATCCGTTGACTTATGTCTTCACAGGTTCGAATCCTGTTTCCCCCACCAATTTCTTAACGGGAATTGCCGAGAATAGGGCACAAAATATTCTGGTTTAGAACAATTTTTTTGTTATAAAGCTGGAAATTTTTGGATTCTAAAAATTAAATAAAGAATTTGTGGGCCAATTGAAAAATTGGCAGATTAATTAATAAGCGGGAGTAGCTCAGTTGGTAGAGCGGCAGCCTTCCAAGCTGCAGGTCGCGGGTTCGAGCCTCGTCTCCCGCTCTATGCTTATTAAAGGCATAACTGGATGTAAAAAGCCGACGTAGCTCAGGGGTAGAGTGCTTCCTTGGTAAGGAAGAGGTCACGGGTTCAAATCCCGTCGTTGGCTCTGAACATTTATCAATTTTAACGAAATTTAATCTTTAACTAAACAGAGGATTTTCACGCATGGCAAAAGCAACCTTTGACCGTTCCAAACCACACGTAAACATAGGTACGATTGGTCACGTCGATCATGGTAAGACTACTTTGACTGCTGCCATTACCACTGTATTGGCCAGAAAGGGTCTTTCTGAATTAAGAGACTTTGCTTCCATCGATAACGCGCCGGAAGAAAAGGAAAGAGGTATTACAATTAACACCTCTCACGTAGAATATCAAACGGAGGCAAGACATTATGCCCACGTTGATTGTCCAGGTCACGCTGACTACGTTAAAAACATGGTAACTGGTGCTGCTCAGATGGACGGTGCAATTCTTGTAGTTGCAGCCACTGATGGTCCAATGCCACAAACCAGAGAGCACATTCTTCTTGCCCGTCAGGTAGGTGTACCGGCTTTGGTAGTATTCATGAACAAAGTAGATTTGGTGGATGACCCCGAATTACTTGAATTAGTAGAAATGGAAGTTAGAGAACTTCTTTCTTTCTATGAGTTTGATGGAGACAATATTCCTGTAATTGCAGGTTCTGCTCTTGGTGCACTTAACGGTGAAGCCAAATGGGAAGATACTGTAATGGAATTGATGGCAGCTGTGGATTCACACATTCCACTTCCTGAAAGAGCAGTTGATAAAGACTTCTTGATGCCAGTTGAAGATGTATTCTCTATCACAGGTAGAGGTACTGTAGCAACCGGAAGAATTGAAAGAGGAGTTGTCAATTCAGGTGAGGCAGTTGATATCATAGGTATGGGAGCTGAAGGATTAAAATCTACCGTTACTGGTGTAGAGATGTTCCGTAAGATCCTAGATAGAGGAGAAGCTGGTGACAACGTTGGTTTGTTGCTAAGAGGTATTGAGAAGAGCCAAATCAGAAGAGGAATGATCATCTGTAAGCCTGGTTCAGTAAAACCTCACTCGCTTTTCAATGCAGAGGTTTATGTTCTTTCCAAAGAAGAAGGAGGAAGACATACTCCATTCTTTAACAGGTACAGACCTCAGTTTTACTTAAGAACTACTGACGTTACAGGAGAGATTACTCTTCCTGAGAATGTTGAAATGGTAATGCCAGGTGATAACATCACTATAAAAGTTGAATTGATCAACCCAGTCGCTTTGGAAAAAGGACTAAGATTTGCCATCAGAGAAGGTGGTAGAACTGTAGGTGCGGGTCAAGTAACTGAAATACTGGACTAATCATTTATTGATAGACCTTATTACAAATGCGATCTTGAATTTTTCGGGATCGCATTTGTTTCTTAGGGATAGATTCACTACTTTTGCGTTCCTTATTTGAGGTACGTAATACTCACGGGCGTAGTTCAATGGCAGAATAGCGGTCTCCAAAACCGTTGATGGGAGTTCGAATCTCTCCGCCCGTGCAATCTAAGGAAGATAAAACCATGAAGAGTAAGGCAAGGAAGCCGAATCTTTACATGTTATAATCAAGAGTTTGATTAATCTTTATAGGGTGAAAGGAGCTTTTGAAAAACAAATTTTACAAGGATGAATGTTAAAAATTTTGTAATTGAGTCCATTGATGAAATGAGGAATAAGGTCACATGGCCTAAATACTCTACACTTCAAAACAGTGCTGTTTTGGTATTGGTGGCTTCATTAATTTTCGCATTGGTCATCGGTCTTATCGATTTGACTTTCGAAAATATCATGACATGGTTTTATGATTTATTCTAAGAATATTAAATAACGGGATGGCAGATCACAATTGGTACGTGCTCAGGGTAGTGGCAGGTCAGGAAAAAAAAGCAAAGACTTATTTGGACAATGAAATTGCCCGACAAAAGTTGGAGGATTATATTCCTGAAGTCTTAATACCTTCTGAGAAAGTATATGAAATGCGCAATGGCAAAAAGCGTGTCAGGGAAAGAAATTTCTTTCCAGGATATGTATTGGTCAATGCGGATCTCGGACATGGAGAAGCCAATCACGTAATTACGAGTATACCGGGAGTAATCGGTTTTTTAGGGTCAAACCAAGGGGGGGCTTCCAAAACCCCTGAGCCATTACGTCAATCAGAAATCAACAGAATCTTAGGACGAGTTGAAGAGATTGATGAGTTTGCAGAAAAACTGGATACACCATTTATAGTTGGAGAGACTGTTAAAGTAATGGACGGTCCCTTTAGTGGATTCTCGGGAATGATTGAAGAAGTATTTGATGACAAGAAGAAACTTAACGTTATGGTTAAGATCTTTGGTCGGAATACTCCTGTTGAATTAAACTTTATTCAAGTAGAAAAACTAGATTAGGAAATGGCTAAAGAAATCTCTGGTTATCTGAAACTACAGGTAAAGGGTGGCCAGGCTAACCCATCTCCTCCAGTTGGTCCAGCCCTTGGTTCAAAAGGGTTGAACATAATGGAGTTCTGTAAGCAATTTAATGCTAGAACTCAGGAAAAAATGGGCCAGGTTCTTCCTGTTCTTGTTACGATTTATTCGGACAAGTCTTTTGATTTTGTCGTAAAGACGCCTCCTGCAGCAGTAATGCTTTTGGAAGCAGCAAAATTAAAAAGTGGTTCAGCCGAACCAAATAGGAAAAAAGTAGGCTCTGTATCTTGGGATCAAGTCAAAGAAATTGCAGAAGTGAAAATGCCCGATTTGAATGCTTTTGAAATACCTTCTGCTATGCGAATGGTGGCTGGTACAGCTAGAAGTATGGGGATCACGGTTTCAGGAAAAGCTCCTTGGGAGGAATAATACGTAAAAAATGGCTAAGTTAACAAAAAAGAAAAAAGAAGCTCTTTCTAAATACGACCCAAGCCAACAATATTCCTTGGCGGAGGCTTCTAGCATTGTTAAGGACATAACAACAACTAAATTTGACGCTTCTATAGACCTAGACATTCGTCTTGGTGTAGATCCACGAAAAGCTGACCAAATGGTTAGAGGTGTAGTGGCCTTGCCTCACGGTATAGGTAAAGAAGTTAAGGTTTTAGTACTTTGTAGTCCTGATAAGGAAGAAGAAGCCAAAGAAGCAGGAGCTGATTTTGTTGGTTTGGATGAGTTCATTACAAAGATTGAGGGAGGTTGGACTGACATTGATGTCATTATCACAACTCCTAACGTAATGGCAAAAGTAGGTAGACTTGGTAGAGTGTTAGGTCCTCGTGGACTAATGCCTAATCCAAAGTCTGGTACTGTTACCCTGGATGTAGGGAAAGCAGTTAATGAAGTAAAGGCTGGTAAAATAGATTTTAAAGTAGATAAATTTGGTATTATCCACGCAAGTGTTGGTAAAGCCTCTTTCTCTGCTGAGAAAATACAGGAAAATGCGGAAGAGTTAATTCTTACCATTTCCAAATTGAAACCAACCGCTGCTAAAGGTACTTATTTTAAAAGTATTCATTTATCCAGCACTATGTCTTCGGGTATCGTTATTGATAAGAGTAGTATTCAAGGTTTATAAATTATGACTAGAGAAAACAAAAAAAGCATAATTGACGAACTTACCGAAAAGCTAAAGTCTACTCCGCATTTCTATATCTCCGATGCATCAGGATTTAGTGTAGCTCAGGTAAATGGTTTCAGAAAAATGTGCTTCGATAAAGGTTTGGAATATAAGATATATAAAAATACGCTTATAAAAAAGGCCTTGGAAAATCTCGATACAGATTATTCTGAATTTGCAGAAAATGCCTTAAAAGGCTTTTCAGGTATATTGTTCTCACCAGAAGTTGGAAACCTTCCTGCTAAAGTAATTTTAGATTACAGGAAAAAGGTAGCTACTAAAGATAAAAAACCTTGGTTTAAAGGTGCTTCTATCGAAGGTGCTCAGTTTCTAGGAGAAGAAAATCTGGAAATGCTATCAAAACTGAAATCCAAAGAGGAATTGTTGGGCGAGGTTATCTCTCTTCTTCAATCTCCAGCTACAAACGTGGTTTCAGCGCTTCAAAGCGGGAAAAATATTCTTGCAGGTCTAGTGAAAACACTAGCCGAAAAAGAAGAAGCTTAATAAAAACATTCAAATTAGTAAATAACAATCAATTTAAATATTTAATACAATGGCAGATCTTAAAGCATTCGCTGAGCAGTTAGTTAACTTAACTGTAAAAGAGGTAAATGAGTTAGCCGCAATTTTGAAAGATGATTATGGTATCGAACCTGCTGCTGCTGCTGCTACTGTGGTAGCTGCTGGTGGAGCCGCTGGCGATGGTGCTGCTGAAGAAGAGCAAACTTCTTTTGATGTTGTCTTGAAAGCTGCAGGTGGACAAAAATTGGCAGTCGTAAAACTTGTTAAAGAATTGACAGGTCTTGGACTAAAAGAAGCCAAAGAAGTAGTTGATAGCGCTCCTAAAGCTGTTAAAGAAGGCGTAAGCAAAGAAGAAGCTGAAGCTCTTAAGAAACAACTTGAAGAAGCTGGAGCTGAAGTTGAGCTTAAATAGAATTGAATAACCAACTCCTCTTAGGATTGGTTAAGCAGAAATAGACCTGACTTTTCAGTCAGGTCTTTTCCTGTTTATGGACATCAAAACAATTGCATTTTTTTAAGTGCAGATTGTATTATAAATATATAAATTTTCACTAAAACTATATACTGCCTTGGCTATCCAGAATCAAACCGGAAGGAAAAGTTTCTCATCCATTAAGGTAGTCAAAGACTATCCGGATTTCTTAGATATTCAACTGCAATCTTTTAAAGATTTCTTTCAGTTGGATACTCCTGCAGAGAAAAGAAGGCAGGATGGTCTTTTCAAGGTCTTTTCAGAAAATTTTCCCATTAGTGACTCTAGGGAAAATTTCACCCTTGAATTTATCGACTATACCGTAGATCCTCCAAAATACAATGTCTCTCAAAGTATTGACCGTGGTCTTACCTATTCTGTCCCATTAAAAGCAAAATTAAGATTGCTTTGCTCCGATGAGGACAACGAAGACTTTGAAACCATAGAACAAGAAGTTTTCTTAGGAAATCTTCCTTATATGACGGAAAAAGGATCATTCGTCATCAATGGTGCTGAAAGGGTAATTGTTTCTCAATTACACCGTTCACCTGGTGTTTTCTTTGCCCAAAGTAAACATACCAACGGTACCAAGTTATACTCTGCCAGGATTATTCCTTTCAAAGGTTCCTGGATTGAATTTGCTACCGATATCAATAATGTGATGTATGCTTATATAGACAGGAAGAAGAAATTCCCTGTTACTACCCTATTGAGGGCTATAGGCTATGGATCTGACAAACAAATATTGGACCTCTTCGGACTTTCTGAGGAAGTAGAATCCAATAAATCCAATCTGAAAAAGATCATCGGAAGAAAATTAGCTGCAAGGGTACTTCGTACTTGGGTAGAGGATTTTGTAGATGAAGATACAGGAGAGGTTGTCTCTATTGATAGGAATGAAGTGCTATTGGAAAGAGACAGTATCTTAACTGATGAAGATATAGATTTAATTCAAGAGTCAGGTACTAAAAGTGTCATCCTTCATAGGGAGGATGTCAATATTGCTGATTATTCCATTATTTATAATACCCTCCAAAAAGATAACTCTAACTCTGAAAAAGAAGCTGTAGAGGTAATTTACCGTCAGCTTAGAAATACTGAAGCTCCTGATGAAGCTACAGCCAGAGAAGTTATTCACGGTCTTTTCTTTTCTGACAAAAGATATGATTTAGGTGAAGTAGGTAGGTATAGAATCAATAAAAAATTAGGTTTAGATATTGATTCCGAAAAAATTGTCCTTACTACTCAGGACATTATCTCTATCGTTAAATACCTTATTGGTCTCATCAACTCTAAAGCTGTAGTCGATGATATTGATCACTTAAGCAATAGAAGGGTTAGAACTGTAGGGGAACAACTATATAGCCAATTTGGTGTTGGTTTGGCTAGAATGGCCAGAACCATTAGAGAAAGAATGAATGTTAGGGATAACGAGGATTTTAAACCCGTTGACCTTATCAATGCTAGAACGCTTTCTTCTGTAATCAATTCCTTCTTCGGCACGAATCAGCTTAGTCAGTTTATGGATCAGACCAACCCACTTGCGGAGTTGACCCATAAAAGAAGACTTTCTGCTTTAGGTCCAGGTGGTCTATCCAGGGAACGTGCAGGATTTGAAGTACGTGATGTTCACTATACTCACTATGGACGTCTTTGTACCATTGAAACTCCTGAAGGTCCTAATATTGGATTGATTTCTTCTCTTTGCGTACATGCCAAAGTCAATGGCATGGGATTCTTAGAGACTCCTTACCGTAGAGTAAGTGAAGGAAAAGTAAGTATGAAGCCTGAAGATGTCGTATTCCTTACGGCTGAAGAAGAGGATGATAATAATATCGCCCAGGCAAATGCTCCACTTGATGACAAGGGCGTCTTTATCAATGATAAAGTAAAAGCCAGATTTGAAGGTGACTTCCCTGTACTTGAGCCAAAAGAGATCTCCTATATGGATGTCGCTCCTAATCAAATTGTATCTGTTGCCGCATCTTTAATTCCGTTCTTGGAACATGATGATGCCAACCGTGCATTGATGGGCTCCAACATGCAGCGTCAAGCAGTTCCTTTATTAAAAGCCGAAGCACCTATAGTAGGTACCGGTTTGGAAGGAAAAGCAGCCATAGATTCAAGATCGCTAATATTGGCCGAAGCTGATGGCGTGATTGATTATGTAGATGCTGAGAAAATCACCGTTAAATATGAATTGTCTGATGACGAATTACTGGTAAATTTCAGTGATGAGTACAAGACTTATAAACTGATTAAATTCAGAAGAACCAACCAGGACACCACGATAAACCTCACCCCAATTGTATTACAAGGACAAAAGGTGGTCAAAGGTCAAGTATTGGTAGAAGGTTATTCTACCAATAAAGGTGAATTGGCATTGGGTAAAAATCTTCTTGTGGCTTATATGCCATGGCAAGGGTATAACTTTGAGGATGCAATCGTAATATCCGAAAGGGTAGTAAGGGAAGATGTATTTACTTCCATACATATCGAAGAATTCCAACTCGAAGTGAGAGATACCAAACGTGGTGAAGAAGAGTTAACCTCTGAAATCCCTAACGTTTCTGAAGATGCCGTTAAGAATCTTGATGAAAACGGTATTATTAGAGTTGGTTCTGAGCTAAAAGAAGGAGATATAATCATTGGTAAGATAACACCTAAGGGTGAAACTGATCCTACCCCGGAAGAGAAATTGCTTCGTGCAATCTTTGGTGACAAAGCTGGTGATGTAAAAGATGCATCATTGAAAGCTTCACCTTCTTTGAATGGTGTAGTGATCAATACCAAATTATTCTCTCGACCTAAAAAAGACAAAGATCTTCGTGCAAAAGCGAAAGCTGACGTTGAAAAACTTAAGCAGCAGTATAGCAAAGATTTGTTAGGTGTTAGATCTAGAATGATCCAAAAATTGGTTACCATTCTAGAAGATAAAGTCTCTAAAGGTGTTAAACACAAATTTGGAGATGAAATAATTAGCAAAGGGGTTAAATTCAATTATCAAAACATTGAAAACAACCTATTCCCTGCTAAGAACCCTTATAGGGATGAAAGTAACTACAATGTTCCTGAAGAAGTGAATCTTATTTCAGATATCCTTTTGGATGACTGGACAGAAGATGAGCATACCAATTCTTTGGTTCAGCAATTGGTGAAAAACTATACCAATACAAGAAATGAAATTTCAGGTATCTTCAAAAGGAACAAGTTTACCTTAGAAGTAGGTGATGAATTACCTGCTGGTATTGTTCAGATGGCCAAAGTATATGTTGCCAAGAAACGTAAGTTGAAGGTAGGAGATAAAATGGCGGGTAGACACGGTAACAAGGGGATTGTTGCAAGGATTGTAAGGGATGAAGACATGCCTTTCCTTGCTGACGGACAGCCTATGGATATTGTGTTGAACCCACTTGGTGTACCTTCTAGGATGAATATAGGTCAAATCTATGAAACCGTTCTTGCCTGGGCAGGAAGGATTCTAGGTAAAACCTATGCTACTCCAATCTTTGACGGAGCTACTACTGAAGAAGTTGCTGAAGAACTTGGAAAAGCAGGCTTGCCTTCATTTGGTAGGACTTACTTATTTGATGGACTTACAGGTAAGAAATTTGATCAGCCGGTAACAGTTGGTATTTCTTACATGCTGAAATTGGGTCACCTTGTAGATGACAAGATGCACGCAAGATCAATTGGACCATATTCCCTTATAACACAACAACCATTGGGTGGTAAAGCACAGTTTGGTGGTCAGCGTTTTGGAGAGATGGAAGTTTGGGCACTCGAGGCATTTGGAGCTTCTCATGTACTAAGAGAAATCTTAACAGTGAAATCTGATGATGTTATAGGACGTGCTAAAGCTTATGAAGCGATCGTAAAAGGTGAGAATTTACCTAAAGCTAACATCCCTGAGTCGTTCAATGTACTTGTGCATGAACTTAGAGGACTAGCATTGGAGATTACGCTTGACTAACTTAGAAACCATTAGGCCTTTAATGGCCTTCAATTACACATAAAAACTATGGCGTTCAGAAAAAATAAAAAACTAAACAACGACTTTTCCAGAGTCACCATTAGTTTGGCTTCACCTGAGTCCATCTTGGACAGTTCGCATGGTGAGGTTACACAACCTGAAACGATCAATTACAGAACTTACAAGCCTGAAATGGGTGGATTGTTTTGTGAGCGAATTTTCGGGCCGGTAAAAGACTGGGAATGTCATTGTGGGAAATACAAGCGCATAAGGTACAAAGGAATCATCTGCGACCGTTGTGGTGTAGAGGTTACCGAGAAGAAGGTAAGGAGAGAGCGAATGGGCCACATAGAATTGGTTGTGCCCGTAGCGCATATCTGGTACTTCAAATCCCTTCCTAATAAGATTGGTTATCTTTTGGGACTGCCTACAAAAAAGCTGGATCAAATCGTTTATTATGAAAGGTATGTAGTCATCAATGCTGGAATTAAAGCAGATGATGGGTTACAATACTTGGATTTCCTAACCGAGGATGAATATCTTGATATAATGGATAAGCTTCCTAAGGAAAATCAAATGATGGATGACGATGATCCGAATAAGTTTATTGCCAAAATGGGTGCTGAAGCGCTTGAAATGCTTTTGGCAAGACTTGATTTGGATGATCTATCTTATAGCCTTAGACACCAGGCCGCTACAGATACTTCGCAGCAAAGAAAAGCTGAAGCATTGAAGCGACTTAAAGTGGTTGAAGCTTTCAGAGATGCCAGGACAAGAATAGAAAACAGGCCTGAATGGATGATTGTACGAATGGTACCAGTTATTCCACCAGAGCTTCGTCCTTTGGTTCCTCTCGATGGTGGTAGATTTGCTACTTCGGATTTGAATGACCTTTACAGAAGGGTTATTATTAGAAATAACCGTCTAAAAAGACTAATAGATATTAAGGCACCAGAAGTAATTCTTAGAAATGAGAAACGTATGCTTCAGGAAGCTGTTGATTCCTTATTTGACAATTCAAGGAAAGTCAATGCGGTAAGATCTGATGGAAACAGGGCATTAAAATCCCTGTCCGACATGTTGAAAGGTAAGCAGGGTCGATTCCGTCAAAACCTTTTAGGAAAAAGGGTTGATTATTCCGGACGTTCTGTGATAGTAGTAGGGCCTGAGCTTAAACTACATGAATGTGGATTGCCTAAGAATATGGCAGCGGAGCTTTTCAAACCTTTTATTATCAGGAAACTAATAGAAAGAGGTATTGTAAAAACTGTAAAATCTGCTAAGAAAATAGTCGATAGGAAAGACCCAGTTGTCTGGGATATCCTTGAAAACGTTCTGAAAGGCCACCCTGTAATGCTAAACCGTGCACCAACTTTGCACAGGCTAGGTATTCAGGCGTTTCAACCAAAGTTGATTGAAGGAAAAGCAATTCAACTTCATCCACTTGTTTGTACTGCCTTTAATGCGGATTTTGATGGTGACCAGATGGCCGTTCACGTTCCTTTGGGACATGAAGCTATTTTGGAAGCCTCTACATTGATGCTTTCTTCACACAATATCCTTAACCCTGCCAATGGTGCACCTATTACTGTTCCTTCACAGGATATGGTTTTGGGACTGTATTATGTAACCAAGGGAATGAGATCTACTCCTGAGAAGGTAGTAGAAGGTGAAGGAATGACTTTTTATGGACTTGAAGAGGTATTGATCGCACTGAATGAAGGTGCCATTTCAAAACATGCTTTCATCAAGTGTAAAGTTAAAGTTAGAAAAGACGACGGTTCTCTAGCAGATGAAATAATAGAGACAGTGGCTGGTAGATTGATTTTCAACCAGTTTGTGCCAGAAGAGGTAGGATTCGTAAACGAATTATTGACCAAGAAAAAATTACAGCAAATCATTGCTGAAGTGGTTAAGATTTGTGGTATTGCTCGTTCTGCACAGTTTCTTGATGATATCAAGCACTTAGGGTTCCAAACAGCCTTCCAAGGTGGACTTTCTATGGGACTTGATGATGTAATTATCCCAGATGAGAAAGATCCATTGATAGCGAAAGCTACCACTGATGTAGATCAGGTATGGAACAACTACTTGATGGGATTGATCACTGATAACGAGCGTTACAATCAGGTCATCGATATATGGACCCGAACCAACTCTAACCTGACAAATATCCTTATGCGTCAGATGGAGGAAGATAATCAAGGATTCAACGCCATTTACATGATGATGCACTCCGGAGCCCGTGGTTCTCGTGAGCAAATCAGACAGTTGGGTGGGATGCGTGGTCTAATGGCCAAGCCTCAGAAAAATCTTCAAGGATCTGTTGGAGAAATTATTGAAAACCCTATTCTATCCAACTTTAAAGAAGGATTGGATGTATTGGAGTACTTTATCTCTACTCACGGTGCAAGGAAAGGTCTAGCGGATACAGCACTAAAAACTGCTGATGCTGGATATTTGACTAGAAGACTTGTGGATGTAGCGCAGGATATGATTGTATCTGAAGAGGATTGTGGTACTTTGAGAGGGCTTGTAGTTCAAGCATTGAAAGACAATGATGAGATCGTTGAGCCATTATCTGAACGAATTGTTGGTAGAATCGCAGTTCATGATGTAATAGATCCTTTAACAGATGAGTTAATTCTTGAATCTGGTGGAGAAATCAGTGATGATATTGCTAAGATCATTGATGAATCTGCAGTAGAAGAAGTAGAAATTCGCTCTGTATTAACTTGTGAAACCAGAAGAGGTGTTTGCTGTAAATGTTACGGACGTAACCTTACAACTGGTAGTATTGTACAAGTTGGAGAGTCTGTAGGTGTAATCGCAGCACAGTCTATTGGTGAGCCAGGTACTCAGTTGACCTTAAGAACGTTCCACGTTGGTGGTACAGCTTCCAATATATCGGTTGAAGCGAACATCAATTCCAAATTTGATGGAATTGTAGAATTCGAAGAAGAGCTTAGATGGATCAAAACCACCAATAAAGATGGTGAAGATGTTTCTATCGTAATGGGCCGATCAGGCGAAATCAAGATTAATGATGTAAAATCAGGAAAAACTTTGGTTTCTAACCATGTTCCTTACGGAGCGATTCTTAATGTAAAAGATGGTCAGAAAATTACCAAAGGTGATTCTTTATGTACCTGGGATCCATACAATGCGGTTATTCTTTCTGAGTTTGACGGTAAGGTTGATTTTGAAGCAATTCTTGAAGGGATAACTTACAAGGAAGTAGCTGATGATCAAACTGGGTATAGAGAAAAGGTAATTATAGACACTAAGGATAAAACCAAAAACCCTGCGGTTGTAGTAGAACATGGAGATGATTCCAAGTCTTACAACATTCCAGTAGGGGCACACCTTTCCGTAGAAAAAGGAGAGGATGTGAAAGCAGGTCAAATCCTTGTGAAAATCCCAAGATCTGTTGGTAAGACAAGAGATATTACCGGTGGTCTTCCAAGAGTTACCGAGCTTTTCGAAGCAAGGAACCCTTCAAACCCTGCAGTGGTATCTGAGATTGATGGAGTTGTATTGTACGGTGGTATCAAAAGAGGTAATCGTGAGATCTTCATTGAATCCAAAGATGGAGTTAAGAAAAGGTACATGGTATCTCTTTCTAAGCACATCCTTGTTCAAGAGAATGATTTCATTAGAGCTGGAGAACCACTTTCTGATGGAGCGATAACGCCTAACGATATATTGTCTATCAAAGGCCCAACAGCTGTTCAGGAGTACTTGGTAAATGAGATTCAGGAAGTATACCGTCTACAAGGTGTAAAAATCAATGACAAGCACATCGAGGTAATTGTTAGCCAGATGATGCAGAAAGTTGAAATACTTGATGCTGGAGATACAGGTTTCCTTCAGAATCAAATTGTAGACAAGTGGGCTTTCCGTGAGGAAAATGACATGATCCTTGACAAGAAGGTAGTTGTAGAGCCTGGAGATTCAGCCACGCTTAAAGCGGGTATGATAATCACTGCGCGAAGACTTAGAGATGAGAACTCTAGCCTAAAACGTAAAGACCTTAAAGTGGTTCAAGTAAGAGATGCACAAACATCTGTTTCCAGACCTACTTTGCAAGGTATTACGGCTTCGTCATTGGGTACTGAAAGCTTTATTTCTGCTGCTTCATTCCAGGAGACCACTAAGGTACTTAGTGAGGCTGCTATTAGAGGCAAGCGAGATGAGCTACTTGGACTTAAAGAGAACGTCATTGTGGGTCACCTTATTCCAGCAGGAACAGGGCAACGAAAATTCAATAATTTGATCGTTGGATCAAAAGAAGAATATGAGTTGTTGACTGCTGAAAAAGAGGCGGGTAGCAAGAAAGTTCGAGAGACAGTTAAATAAAAACTAATTCCTAAATACAGAAGGTCTGCTTTGTGGAGCAGACCTTTTTTTATCCTATTCGAGATTTATTATGGAAGATGATAAAAAAACTGAGGAGCAGCAAAAGCAACAAATAAATGTGGAGCTAACAGACGAAATTGCTGAGGGAATTTATTCCAACTTGGCGATGATAGCCCATTCGAACTCAGAATTTGTGGTGGATTTTATCCGTTTAATGCCTGGAATACCTAAGGCAAAGGTTAAATCACGAATTATAATGACGCCAGATCATGCTTTACGACTTTTACATGCATTGAAAGACAATCTTGAGAAGTACGAAAAAGCATTTGGAAAAATACAAGGAGGGAAGGATGCCCCTCAATTCCCAATGAATTTTGGGGGAACATTAGGAGAAGCATAATAAGGAGGAATAAGGTGATAAACTCAATTATTGTAATGATAGTTGATTTGAGTCGCGTAAAATTATAACTCCTTAATTTTGTTTGTTTTATTGATTTGTTTACCTTTGCAATCCGAATTTTATAAGTTTAAAGCAGATTAAATAATTTATCTATTAATGCCTACTATACAACAGTTAGTTAGAAAAGGTAGAACCACTCTTGAGAGCAAATCCAAGTCAAGGGCTTTGGATGCATGTCCTCAAAGGAGAGGTGTGTGTACCCGTGTGTACACTACTACACCAAAGAAGCCTAATTCAGCCATGAGAAAAGTGGCAAGAGTTAGATTGACAAATGGTAAGGAAGTTAATGCTTACATCCCTGGAGAAGGTCACAACCTTCAAGAGCACTCTATTGTGTTGATCCGTGGTGGAAGGGTTAAAGATTTACCAGGAGTAAGATACCATATTATCCGTGGAGCACTGGATACTGCAGGTGTAAAAGACCGTAAGCAGGGTCGCTCTAAATACGGAGCCAAGCGACCAAAGGCCGCTAAAAAATAATATAATTTAATAACAGAATAAAATGAGAAAAGCGAAACCAAAAAAGAGGTATATTCTTCCTGACCCCAAATTCAATGACACTTTGGTCACCAGGTTTGTCAATTGTCTTATGGTGGATGGTAAGAAAAGTATTGCTTACAGAATCTTTTATGATGCCATAGGCAAAGTAGAAGAAAAAGTAGGTGAGAATGGTCTTGAGGTTTGGAAAAAAGCGCTTAACAATATTACTCCTGCTGTAGAGGTAAAGAGTCGTAGAGTTGGGGGTGCAACTTTCCAGGTACCTTTGGAAGTGAGGCCTGACCGTAAAATTTCCTTAGGTATTAAGTGGATGATTACTTTTGCTAGAAAAAGAGGAGAAAAAACCATGATGGATCGATTGGCTGGAGAGATCATCTCGGCTTCTAAAGGAGAAGGCGCAGCTGTGAAGAAAAAAGACGATACGCATAGAATGGCGGAAGCCAATAAAGCATTCTCGCATTTTAGATTTTAATAAGTAATGGCTAAGAAAGACTTAAAATATTTAAGAAACATAGGTATCATGGCTCACATTGACGCCGGAAAAACAACAACTTCCGAGCGTATTTTGTATTACACTGGTTTGTCACATAAAATTGGTGAAGTACATGATGGAGCTGCTACTATGGACTGGATGGAGCAAGAGCAGGAGAGAGGGATTACCATCACTTCAGCTGCTACTACTACCAAATGGAAGTACCCTACCGATCAGGGACAGCCTTTAGAAAATACTAAAGAATATCAAATCAACTTGATTGATACTCCTGGTCACGTGGATTTTACCGTTGAGGTAGAAAGATCCCTTCGAGTGCTGGATGGTGCTGTAGCCTTATTTTGTGCTGTATCAGGTGTGGAACCTCAGTCCGAAACAGTTTGGAGACAAGCTGATAAATACCACGTTCCAAGAATCTGCTTTGTAAACAAAATGGATCGTGCCGGAGCTGATTTTTTTAATGCCATTAATGAAATTAAGGATAAATTAGGTGCTAACCCTGTACCTCTTCAAATTCCAATTGGAGCTGAAGATACATTTAAGGGAGTAGTTGATCTTATCACGAATCAGGCCATAGTATGGAATGAAGAAGATCAAGGGATGACTTATAAAGTTATTGAAATCCCTGAGGATCTTAAAGAGACCGTTACTGAATACAGACAAAGTCTTATTGAGCAGGTAGCCTCTTATGATGAGGATTTAATGATCAAATTCTTTGAGGATGAAAATTCCATTACCAAAGAAGAAATGATGACTGCTATTCGTAAGGCAGTAATCAACATGGACTTTTCTCCTGTATTGTGTGGTTCTGCCTTTAAAAACAAAGGAGTTCAAGCGCTTTTGGATGCTGTAATGGCTTATTTGCCTTCACCTCTTGATTTGCCTCCTGTAAAAGGAACAAATCCTGATACTGAAGAATCTGTAGTAAGAAATCCTGACAGTGATGAGCCTTTTGCTGCTTTAGCATTTAAAATTGCTACTGACCCATTTGTAGGTCGTTTGGCTTTTATGCGTGTTTATTCAGGCCAGTTGAATTCTGGTTCTTATGTATACAACACAAGAACAAGTAAAAAAGAAAGAATATCAAGATTGCTTCAAATGCACTCCAACAAGCAAAATCCTATTGATAGGGTAGAAGCTGGAGACATTTGTGCCGGTGTTGGTTTTAAAGATATAAAAACAGGCGATACACTTTGTGATGAGAAGAACAAAGTGGTCTTAGAGGAAATGACTTTCCCTGAGCCTGTTATTGGTTATGCAATTGAGCCTAAGACGCAAGCAGATGTTGACAAATTAGGTATGGCCATTGCCAAGTTGGTTGAGGAAGATCCTACACTGCACGTAAATACTGACCATGAAACTGGTCAAGTTATTTTGAGAGGTATGGGTGAACTTCACCTTGAGATTATTATAGACAGACTTAAGCGTGAGTTTAAAGTTGAGATCAACCAAGGTGCTCCTCAGGTAGCTTACAAAGAAGCTCTTTTTGCTAGTGTTGAACACAAAGAAGTGTACAAGAAGCAAACAGGTGGTAAAGGTAAATTTGCAGACATTGTGTTCGAGATTGGACCAAAAGAAGCTGATCCTGAAACTGGTGAAGTCAAAGCTGGATTGGATTTTGTAAATGGCATTGTTGGGGGTGTGATTCCAAGAGAATTTATTCCTTCAATTCAGAAGGGCTTTGCAGAGTCTATGAAAAATGGTCCGTTGGCTGGATACCCGGTTGAAGCTATGAAAGTAAGGTTGTTTCATGGTTCTTTTCACGATGTCGATTCAGATGCAGTGTCATTTGAAATGGCAGCAAGATTAGGTTTCAAAGAAGCGGCTAAAAAATGTAAGCCTCAATTATTGGAGCCAATCATGGCAGTAGAAGTTGTTACTCCTGAGGAGTATACAGGACCTGTTACAGGTGACTTAAACCGTCGAAGAGGTTTGATGAAAGGTATGGATACCAAAGGTGTTTCAACTGTTATCAAGTCATCCGTTCCATTGTCAGAATTGTTTGGCTATGTAACAGATTTGAGAACCATTTCATCCGGTAGGGCATCCGCCTCACTTACTTTCTCACATTATGACCCTGTTCCTAGTAACATTGCTGAAGCTGTTATTGCTAAAGTAAAAGGAGAGAAGGCTTAAAATAATCGAACATGAATCAAAAAATCAGAATAAAACTAAAGTCATACGATCATAGCCTGGTGGACAAGTCATCAGAGAAGATCGTGAAAGCTGTAAAATCTACAGGTGCAGTAGTTGTTGGGCCAATTCCTCTTCCTACTAAAAAAGAGAAATTTACAGTATTGAAATCTCCACACGTAAACAAAAAAGCTAGAGAACAATTTCAGCTTTGTACTTACAAGAGATTGGTAGATATTTACTCTAACAGTTCTAAAACAGTAGATGCTTTGATGAAAATCGAACTTCCAAGTGGAGTAGATGTTGAAATTAAAGTGTGATCTTCACTTATAATATTTAGAAAAACCTGTACCAATTGTGGTGCAGGTTTTTTTTTGGAGCAAACATTTCGCTTTGCTTTAAATAAATCTTAGAATTTTCATTTGTTTGGGGATGTTTCCTAAGCTAATTGTTTGAAAATATTCAGGTTGCAGTTTGTTACCTGAAATTAAATTACTAACTTTGCAATCCTTTAAAGGGGACAGGTGTGTATACACTTGTGAATCATTGTATATCATATATCCAAAGATGTCTGGAATAATAGGTAAGAAAATCGGAATGACTAGTATTTTTAGTGCCGATGGACGAAATGTCGCATGCACGTTAATAGAAGCTGGTCCTTGCGTAGTGACGCAAGTAAAAAATGTAGAATCAGACGGGTACAACGCTGTACAGTTGTCTTATGGTGAGCGTAAGGAAAAAAATACGCCCAAACCATTAATCGGCCATTTCAAAAAGGCTGGTACAACTCCAAAGCAGAAAGTTGTTGAATTTAGGGATTTCAGAGTGGAATTCGAAGGTCAGGTAGACATGGGTAAAACTGTGGTATCTGACAAGATCTTTGTCGAAGGTGATTTTATTGATGCTATAGGAACTTCCAAAGGAAAAGGTTTCCAAGGTGTTGTTAAGCGTCATGGGTTTGCAGGAGTTGGCGGTGCCACTCACGGCCAGCACAACAGACAACGTCATCCAGGTTCTA
The DNA here is from genome assembly GCF_056859355.1 of Cyclobacterium sp. L-R. Taxonomy (NCBI): domain Bacteria; kingdom Pseudomonadati; phylum Bacteroidota; class Cytophagia; order Cytophagales; family Cyclobacteriaceae; genus Cyclobacterium; species Cyclobacterium sp. L-R. The sequence continues at coordinate 114,060 of NZ_JBSXOH010000098.1, read as the reverse complement.
TCGGTGCTTGCTCTTGGCCCTCAAGGGTTTTTAAAGGCATGAGAATGGCAGGAAGAACCGGTGGTAACAGGGTCAAAGTACTTAATTTAAAAGTACTTAAAATATATCCTGAAAAGAACCTGCTATTAGTTAGTGGTTCTATACCGGGAGCCAAAAATTCTTTTGTGATTCTAGAGAAGTAATAAGATGGAATTAGCAATATTAAAACAAACCGGTGAAGAGACCGGAAGGAAGATCACGCTCTCTGAAGATATTTTCTCCATGGAGCCCAATGATCACGCCATATACCTGGATGTAAAACAGTATTTGGCCAATAGAAGACAGGGTACGCATAAATCTAAAGAAAGAGCTGAAATTTCCGGTTCTACCAGAAAGATTAAAAAACAAAAAGGTACCGGTAGCGCACGTGCTGGCTCTATCAAATCTCCAATTTTCAGAGGAGGAGGAAGAGTATTCGGCCCTAAGCCAAGAGACTACTCTTTTAAGTTAAATAAGAAATTGAAGCAGGTTGCCAGAAAGTCTGCACTAAGTTACAAAGCCAAAGAAAACGGTTTAGTGATTTTGGAAGATTTGGTTTTTGATGCACCTAAGACCAAGGATTATATCAATCTGTTGTCCAAACTATCTTTATCAGATAAAAAGACACTTCTAGTGGTTGGTGAAAACAACCCAAATGTTTATTTGTCATCTAGGAACGTACCTAAAGCTAAAGTAAGAGTATTCAGTGAATTGAATACTTATGAATTACTTGATGCTGATAGTCTTGTTCTTTGTGAAGGTGCTGTAAGTAAGTTAGAAACCCTTTTATCGAAGTAAAATCATGGATATATTAAAAAGACCTTTAATTACAGAAAAGATCTCAGCCATGAACGAACGTGGGGTGTATGGTTTTGTAGTTGAAAGAACTGCAAAGAAGCCTCAAATAAAAGATGCCGTAGAGAAAATGTACGGTGTCAAAGTGGTTGAAGTACGCACCATGCGTTATGCTGCAAAGAAAAAGACAAGGTACACCAAAGCTAAAATTGTTTCTGGATATACCAACACCTTCAAGAAGGCAATGGTACAGGTAGCAGAAGGTGAAATCATTGATTTTTACGGAGAAATTTAATTGAATCAGAGCAATGGCAGTTAAAAAATTAAAACCTGTAACTCCTGGTACCCGTTTTAGAGTGGCGCCTTCATTTGATGAAGTCACAACTTCTAAGCCGGAAAAGAGCCTTTTGGCTCCTTTGAAGAAAAGTGGTGGCAGGAATCATAGTGGTAAAATGACCTCCAGATATATCGGAGGTGGACATAAAAAAAGGCTTAGGATCGTCGATTTCAAAAGAAATAAAGAAGGCGTTCCAGCTGTAGTTAAATCTATAGAATACGATCCAAACAGAACAGCAAGGATAGCTTTGTTATTTTATGTGGATGGTACTAAAGCTTATATGATTGCTCCTGAGGGACTTGAAGTAGGTCAAACGGTTGTTTCTGGAGAAGGAGCAAGCCCTGAAGTTGGCAATACTTTGTATTTAAGAAATATCCCTCTAGGTACAATTATTCATAACATTGAATTGAAGCCTGGTAAAGGTGGAGCAATGGCAAGAAGTGCTGGTGGATACGCGCAGCTTCTAGCGAGAGAAGGTAAATACGTAACCCTCAAATTGCCTTCTGGTGAAATGAGAGTCGTTTTGGGTACTTGCAAGGCTACTATTGGGACTGTTTCTAATGGTGACCATATGAACGTAGTACTTGGAAAAGCTGGTCGTAAAAGATGGCTTGGAAGAAGACCTCGTACTAGAGGTGTTGCTATGAACCCTGTTGATCACCCTATGGGTGGTGGTGAAGGCCGTTCTTCAGGTGGTCATCCACGTTCTAGAACAGGCTTGTTGGCCAAGGGTAAAAAGACTCGTTCGCCCAAAAAGTACTCCAATAAATTTATCATTAGCAGAAGAACTAAGTAAACATGGCACGTTCGTTAAAAAAAGGCCCATATATAGAGCACCACTTACTAAAGAAAGTGGATGTTATGAACGAATCTGGAAAGAAATCCGTGATCAAAACCTGGTCCAGGAGGTCGATGATTTCTCCGGATTTTGTAGGACTAACCTTTGCAGTGCACAATGGAAACAAATTTATTCCTGTTTTTGTGACAGACAATATGGTTGGTCATAAGTTAGGTGAATTTGCACCTACCAGAAATTTCCGTGGACACATTGCCAAAAAAGATAAAGGAAAGAGATAATCATGGAAGCTATAGCAAAATTAAATAATGTTCCTACCTCTCCCAGAAAGATGCGTCTGGTTGCGGATCTGGTAAGGGGAAAGAAAGTAGGTCAGGCATTAAGCATCTTGAAATTTACGCCTAATCATGGATCTATCAGGCTTGAAAAGCTGTTGTTATCCGCTATTGCCAACTGGCAGGCGAAAAATCCTGATGAAAAGCTTGAAGATGCAGAATTGTATATCAAGACCATCTCTGTAGATGGAGGTAGGATGTTAAAGAGGCTAAGACCTGCACCACAGGGTAGAGCACATAGAATCCGTAAAAGATCAAATCATGTAACGCTTGTAGTAGACTCCGTTGGAGAAAATGTTACCGCTGATGTTGTTGAATCAAATGAAAAAGTAAACTAAAATATGGGACAAAAAGTTAACCCAATTGGTTTAAGGCTTGGTATCATTAAGGGGTGGGACTCTAACTGGTATGGAGGACGCGATTTCGCTGATAAGCTTTATGAAGACCAGAACATCAGAAAATACGTCTTTGCCAGGATACCTAAAGGCGGTATTTCTAAGGTGATTATTGAAAGAACTCTTAAAAGAATTACCCTTACCATTCAAACTGCCCGACCTGGTGTAGTAATTGGAAAAGGTGGTTCTGAGGTGGATAAGCTAAAAGAAGAACTTAAGAAAATTACAGATAAGGACATTCAAATCAACATATTTGAAATCAAACGTCCTGAATTAGATGCTAAGTTGGTTGGTGAATCCATTGCACAGCAATTGGAAGCCAGGATTTCTTTTAGGAGAGCTATGAAACAATCCATTGCTGCTACCATGAGAGTGGGCGCTGAAGGGATTAAAGTAAAACTTTCCGGTAGATTAGGTGGTGCTGAAATGGCTAGATCTGAAATGTACAAAGAAGGTAGAATTCCTTTGCACACTATTCGTGCAGATGTGGATTATGCCCTTTCTGAAGCACAAACAGTCTATGGTAAAATCGGTATCAAAGTTTGGATATTCAAAGGCGAAGTTTATGGTAAAAGAGATCTTTCTCCAAATGCCGGACTAAGTAATGACTCCAAAGGAAATGCTCCTGCTGGTAACAGAAGAAGAAGAGAAGGTGGGCCTAAGAGAAGAAAAAGAAACAACTAAACATCCTTAACTGAGCAATCATGTTACAGCCAAGAAGAACGAAATTTAGAAAAATGCATAAGGGGAGGATCAAAGGAATTGCCCAAAGAGGTCATACTTTGGCCTTTGGTAATTTCGGCATCAAATCCCTGGAGCCTGGATGGATCACTTCGAGACAAATAGAAGCTGCCCGTATTGCAATGACAAGAGCAATGAAAAGGGAAGGACAAGTTTGGATCCGAATATTTCCAGATAAACCGATCACTAAAAAGCCTGCAGAGGTAAGGATGGGTAAAGGTAAAGGAGCTCCTGAATACTGGGTAGCAGTTATCAGACCAGGAACAATCCTTTTTGAAGCTACTGGTGTTTCCGTGGAAGTTGCACAGGAAGCTCTAAGACTAGCACAACAAAAGCTTCCTGTAAGTACAAAATTTATCGTACGTAGAGATTACGTTGGATCATAAGCTGATGAAAAATTCTGAAATCAACGCTCTAACTGAGAGCGAAATACAATCCCGCATAGATGCGGAAAGGGAGAACTTGACAAAATTACGTTTTGCTCATGCTATTTCACCCATAGAAAATCCAAATAGAATAAGAGAATCAAGGCGTTTGGTTGCAAGGTTGAATACGTTTTTACGAGCCAAACAACTAGCTAAATAAGAAACAAAATGGCTACTACAGATAGAAACCTTCGTAAAGAAAGAATAGGAAAGGTAGTTAGCAACAAAATGGATAAGTCCATAACCGTAGCGATAGAGCGTAGAGTAAAGCACCCTATTTACGGTAAATTTGTTGGTAAAACGACCAAATTCATGGCTCATGACGAAAACAATGATTGTAAGCAAGGAGACTTGGTTAAAATCAGTGAAACTCGTCCGCTGAGTAAGAGCAAGCGTTGGAGATTGGTGGAAATAATAGAAAGGGCATTATAAATCATGATACAGCAAGAATCCAGATTAAGTGTAGCGGATAATTCAGGTGCAAAAGAAGTACTTGTAATCCGTGTTTTGGGAGGAACCAAAAGAAGGTATGCCTCTATTGGAGACAAGGTTGTAGTCACTGTTAAATCAGCCCTATCATCCAGTAATATGAAAAAAGGTACCGTTTCTAAAGCGGTGATCGTAAGGACCAAAAAAGAAGTCCGAAGAAAAGACGGTTCGTATATCCGATTTGAGGATAATGCAGCTGTGCTTTTAAATAACAATGACGAACCTAGAGGTACCCGTATTTTCGGCCCAGTTGCCAGGGAACTTAGGGAAAAGCAGTTTATGAAAATTGTATCGTTAGCCCCTGAAGTATTGTAATCATGGAAAGAAAATTTAACAAACAACCGAAATTGCATATCAAAACTGGTGATACCGTATTGGTGATCGCAGGAGATGATAAAAGCAAACAAGGTAAGATCCTTTCTGTTGACCGAGCCAAAAGAAGGGCAATAGTAGAAGGTTTAAATATGGTAACCAAACATATAAAACCTACAACTAACTCTCCTCAAGGTGGTATAGAAAAGAAAGAGGCTCCCATTCATATCAGTAACCTTAAATTGGTAGATCCTAAAACAGGAGACGCTACCAGAATAGGTCGAAAAAAGAATGAGGACGGAAAATTAGTAAGATACTCTAAGAAAACCGGGGAGGTGATCAATGGCTAAACCTAGATTAAAAGAAAAATTCGACAACGAAATCAAGTCTGAATTGAAAGATAAATTTCAATTCGGAAGTGTGATGCAAGTACCTCAATTGACAAAAATTGTCTTGAACAAAGGTATTGGTGCTGCTGTGGCAGACAAAAAGTTGGTCGATCAAGGAGTTGAAGAACTTACACTGATTACTGGTCAAAGAGCAGTAGCAACTAAAGCTAAAAATTCAATCTCAAACTTTAAGTTAAGAGATGGTATGCCAATTGGCGCCAAAGTTACACTTAGAGGAGACAGAATGTATGAATTTCTTGATCGTTTGGTAAGCATCGCTTTACCAAGGGTTAGGGATTTCAAAGGAATCTCTGATAAAGGATTTGATGGCCGAGGAAACTATACGTTGGGAGTAACAGAGCAAATTATTTTCCCTGAAATTAGTATCGAAAAGGTAAATAGGATTTCTGGTATGGACATCACTTTGGTGACTACTGCGAAAACTGACGAAGAAGCGCATGCTTTGTTGAAGTCCCTAGGTATGCCATTCGTAAATAATAATAAAGAAGAATAGTTATGGCAAGAGAATCGATAAAAGCCCGCGAAAGAAAAAGAGAGCGTATGGTAGCTAAATACGCTCATAAACGCGCTACGCTTAAAGCAGCAGGTGACTATGAAGCATTGGATAAGCTTCCAAAGAACGCTTCTCCAGTAAGGCTTCATAACCGTTGTAAACTTACCGGCCGTCCGAAAGGATACATGAGAAAATTTGGCATCAATAGGGTGACTTTTAGAGAAATGGCTTCCGCTGGTAAAATTCCGGGTGTAACCAAGTCTAGCTGGTAAAAATTATATAATAGTTTTTATTCTTAATTTCATTGTGTAACTTTGCAGGCCCGTTAGGGTTTTGTAGTTAGACTAATACAAATATGACTGATCCAATAGCTGATTATCTAACCAGGTTGAGGAATGCCATCAAGGCAACTCACCGGATAGTAGAAATACCTGCTTCTAACATCAAAAAAGAACTTACTAAAGTTCTTTTTGAAAAAGGTTACATTCAGAATTATAAATTTGTTGAGGAAGGACCTCAGGGAACTATTAAAATAGCCCTGAAGTACAACCCTCAAACCAAAGAAAATTCTATTGTAAGCCTTACAAGAGTAAGTAAGCCAGGTTTAAGAAAATACGTAGATAAAGAATCTCTTCCCAGAGTAATTAATGGTTTGGGTATTGCAATTCTTTCTACGTCAAAAGGTGTAATGACTGACAAAGAAGCCCGCGTTGAAGGTGTGGGTGGTGAAGTACTTTGTTACGTTTACTAATAAATTGATATGTCTAGAATAGGTAAAAAACCGATAAATCTACCTGCGGGTGTGACTGTAGACGTTTCTGATCACAATCAGATAACTGTTAAAGGTCCCAAAGGTACACTGACTCAGGATGTTCATCCTGATTTTACAGTAGAAGTTGAAGAAGGTAACCTGGTCATAGTAAGGCCAACTGATTCAAAACGCCACAAATCACTACATGGGCTTTACCGCTCTTTGTTAAATAATATGGTGATAGGTGTAACTGAAGGTTACAAAAAAGAATTGGAACTAGTAGGTGTAGGTTATAAAGCTACTAATCAAGGTCAAATTCTTGAACTTGCTTTGGGATATTCACACAGTATATTTTTGGCTGTCCCTGAGGAAGTTGCTATCAAAACTGAAACTCCTAAAGGTAAAAATCCTTTGGTTACTTTAGAGAGTATCGACAAAGAATTAATAGGTCAGGTAGCTGCTAAAATAAGATCCCTACGTAAAGTTGAACCTTTCAAAGGCAAAGGTATTAAGTTTGTAGGAGAAATTATTAGACGTAAAGCTGGTAAAACTGCCGCTAAAAAATAATTAGAAGATGGCTTTCAAGAAAAAAACTAGAAGACTGAGAATAAAGAGAGGTATCCGAAGGAAAATTTCAGGTACTGATGCTAGGCCAAGACTTTCTGTATTTAAAAGTAATACAGGAATATATGCACAATTGATTGACGATTTAAAAGGTCAAACTCTTGCAGCAGCTTCATCCAAAGAACTGGGTGCTATTAAAAATGTGAATGTATCTGTTTCAAAAGAAGTTGGGAAAAAATTAGCTGAAAAAGCTGTTTCTAACGGAGTGAATGAAGTTGTTTTCGACAGAAGTGGATATCTTTATCATGGTAATGTAAAAGCTTTGGCAGAAGGTGCCAGAGAAGGAGGCCTTAAATTTTAATCATTATGTCCCAAGTAAGTAAAAGACCCATCAGGGCTACAGATACAGAATTAACCGAAAAAGTTGTTGCCATTAATCGTGTAGCAAAGGTTGTTAAAGGTGGACGAAGATTCTCCTTCTCAGCAATCGTTGTGGTAGGTGATGGTAATGGTGTAGTTGGTTATGGCTTAGGTAAAGCCAATGAGGTTACCGATGCGATTACCAAAGGTATAGAAGACGCTAAGAAAAATTTGATTAAAGTTCCATTGCTTAAAGGTACTATCCCTCACGAGCAATTAGGTAAATATGGTGGTGGTTTGGTTTTAATTAAACCTGCTGCACCTGGTACTGGAGTTTTGGCTGGTGGTTCTATGCGTGCTGTTTTAGAAAGTGCTGGATATACAGATATTCTTGCCAAATCAAAAGGTTCTTCTAATCCACATAACGTGGTTAAAGCGACTATAGAAGCGCTTTTAAAATTGAGAGATGCTATCGCTGTTTCTCAACAGAGAAGGATTAAAATTGCTAAAGTTTTTAACGGTTAAGAAAATGGCAAAAATAAAAATCACTCAGATAAGGAGTATAATTAATAGACCCAAATCTCAAAAAGCTACTATTGCTGCTTTGGGACTAGGTAAGATCAACCGAACAGTGGAAAAGGATGACAGCCCACAGTTACAAGGTATGATCCAAAAAATAAGCCATCTAGTTAAGGTACAGGAAGTTTAATATTAGATGACCTAAAAGTTGTTTAATATTTAAACTAATCGAAAATCTAAGTAAAATGAAATTACATACATTAAAACCAGCGGAGGGCTCCATAAAAACCAGAAAAAGGATCGGTAGAGGTCAAGGTTCTGGTAGAGGAGGTACATCCACTAAAGGGCACAAAGGTGCGAAATCCAGGTCTGGTTATAAAACCAAACTAGGTTTTGAAGGTGGTCAAATGCCTCTTCAACGTAGGGTACCAAAATTTGGATTTACTAATCACAATAGGGTAGCCTATCAATCCGTAAACCTTGATATTATTCAGGAGTTGGCGAGTAAGCTTAACACGGACAGTATAGATTTCGATGTTTTACATCAAAATGGGTTAGTTTCCAAAAAAGATCTTGTAAAAGTCCTAGGAAGAGGCGAACTTACTTCCAAATTAAACGTAAGCGCCCACAGTTTCTCTGCTAGTGCCATAGCGGCGATTGAAAAAGTTGGAGGATCTGTAAATAAGATTTAATACATGAAAAAGTTTATTACAACAGTAAAGAACATCTTTTCGATTGAGGATTTAAGAATCAGAATCTTGAATACAATTGGTTTGCTAATTGTTTTCAGAATAGGATCCTTTGTCGTCCTACCAGGTGTTGATCCAAGTCGCCTTGGAGAGGCAGCTTCTGGTATATTCGGATTGATTGATACCTTCTTAGGTGGTTCTTTCAGTAGGGCGTCCATTTTTGGCTTGGGTATTATGCCCTATATTTCTGCTTCAATTGTACTTCAATTGTTGACTGTTGGCGTACCCTATTTTCAAAAATTACAAAAGGATGGAGAATCTGGCAGGAAAAGAATCAATCAAATTACGAGGGTTCTTACCATCTTGATAACCCTGGCACAAGGTATTGGTTATATTACAGCCACTATCCCCGATGAAGCCATTGTTATCGATAAAACGCTATTTTTAACGTCTGCTCTTGTTCTATTGACAGCCGGGACTATGTTCTGTATGTGGATAGGTGAGAAAATTACTGAAAAAGGTATCGGGAATGGTATTTCCATGTTGATCATGATAGGTATCATCTCTGCATTGCCTGGCGCCATAATCTCCGAAAGTTTATCTAAAGGAGGCGGAGGTATCTTGTTGCTTCTTCTTGAAGCCGTTATCCTCTTCTTTGTAGTAGTTGGAGTTGTAGCCCTTACAGAAGCAGTAAGAAGAATCCCTGTTCAATATGCCAAGCAAGTAGTTGGTGGCAAAGTTTACGGTGGTCAGAGACAATACATTCCTATTAAGGTGAATGCCTCTGGAGTTATGCCCATTATCTTTGCTCAATCATTGATGTTTTTACCAGCATTGATTGCTCAAATTTGGGCTGACAGCAGCGACATTGCCTCTTATATTGGAACTACATTTAGTGATTTCACATCTTGGCAATACAATCTTGTCTTTGCATTGATGATCATTCTTTTCACCTTCTTTTACACTGCTATTACGGTTAACCCCGAGCAAATTGCAGAAGACATGAAAAGGAATGGTGGCTTTGTACCGGGGATTAAACCCGGAGGACCAACTGGTGATTTCATTGATAATATCATATCAAGAATAACTTTACCTGGTTCTATACTATTGGCTTTGGTAGCCATCATGCCAGCCTTTGCAATTATTGCAGGAGTTAGTAGTGAGTTTGCCCAGTTTTATGGAGGGACTTCTCTATTGATTATGGTAGGCGTAATTTTGGATACATTGAGACAGATAGAAAGTTACCTGTTGATGAGACATTATGAAGGTATGATGAAGAGTGGGAACATGAAAAATGACCCATCAAGTTATGCTGTAGCTTAAGGTATGATACAGTTTAAGACTGCAGAAGAAATTGAAATAATAAAAGATAGTGCGCTGATTTTAGGAAAGGCGCATGGCGAAGTAGCCAAACATGTGAAAGAAGGGGTAAAGACCTCTTTTTTAGATAAAATTGCTGAAGAATTTATCCGGGATAATAAAGCCATTCCATCCTTTAAAGGGTATAATGGTTTCCCGGCATCTCTGTGTATTTCCGTGAATGAAGTTGTAGTTCATGGATTTCCCAGTCAATATCAATTGAAAGATGGCGATATAATCTCAATAGATTGTGGAGTCTTTCACCAAGGTTTTCATAGCGATTCCGCTTATACTTACCCTGTTGGTGAAGTTTCTCCCAAGACGATTGCACTTTTAAAAGCTACAAAGGAATCCCTTTATTTAGGGATAGAAAAAGCGGTTTTAGGTAACCGTGTTGGTGATATCGGCAATGCAATACAGAAATTTGTAGAAGCAAAAGGATACACTGTTGTTAGAGAATTAGTAGGCCATGGAGTTGGAAAACAACTTCACGAATCTCCAGAAGTTCCCAATTGGGGAAAAAGAGGAAGTGGTGCCAAACTAAAAGAAGGGATGGTTATAGCCATAGAACCAATGGTTAACCTAGGTACTCGAAATGTTGTTCAAGAAAGGGATGGTTGGACAATCAGGACTGCTGATCGTAAGCCTTCTGCCCATTATGAACATACGGTTGCCATATTAGAGGATAAAACCGAAATCTTGACAACACATCGTTTTATAGAAGAGAATTTTAAATTTTAATTATGGCTAAACAAGCATCTATTGAGCAGGACGGTACCATCGTCGAAGCATTGTCCAACGCAATGTTTAAGGTGGAACTTGAAAATGGTCACCAATTGATTGCACACATTTCCGGTAAGATGCGAATGAATTACATTAAAATTTTACCAGGAGATAAGGTTAAATTAGAAATGTCTCCTTATGATCTTACCAAAGGAAGAATTGTCTACCGTTACAAGTAAATTGTAGTAGTAAGTAAGCAGTATCAAATTAGGAAAATTAGTATTGATATGAAAGTTAAAGCATCTATTAAAAAAAGAAGTGTTGACTGCAAAGTGATCCGGAGAAAGGGAAAGCTTTATGTCATCAACAAAAAGAATCCGAAGTTTAAACAAAGACAAGGTTAAATACTATGGCTAGAATTGCAGGTGTCGATATACCGGACAATAAACGTGGTGAAATAGGCCTTACCTATATTTTTGGTATCGGCAGGAGTACGGCTAGAGCCATACTAAATAAGGCGGGTATTTCTTTAGACAAGAAAGCCGGAGAGTGGGATGATGATGAGTCAACCGCCATCAGGAACATCATTGCTGAGGAATACAAGACTGAAGGTGTACTTAAATCTGAAGTACAGTTGAGTATCAAAAGGCTGATGGATATTGGTTGTTATAGAGGTTTGAGACATAGAAAGGGTCTTCCCGTTCGTGGTCAAAAAACCAAGAACAACGCCAGAACCAGAAAAGGTAAGAGAAAAACTGTTGCCAACAAGAAGAAAGCGACTAAATAAATCCTGACATAGATTATGGCTCAGAAAAGAAACGAAAAGACAAAGGCTAAGAAGCGGGTTGTTAAAGTAGAAGCTGTGGGACAGGCCCATATCAAAGCTTCTTTTAATAACATCATTATATCCATTACCAATAATTCAGGACAAGTTATTTCCTGGGCTTCTGCTGGTAAAATGGGCTTTAGGGGTTCCAAAAAGAATACTCCTTATGCTGCTCAAATGGCTGCTCAAAACTGTGGGCAGGTTGCGTATGACCTCGGTCTTAGAAAGATTGAAGTATTTGTAAAAGGTCCTGGTGCTGGTAGAGAATCTGCCATCAGAACCTTACAAAATGTTGGGCTGGATGTGACGACCATTACTGATGTTACCCCATTACCTCATAACGGTTGTCGTCCTCCAAAACGCAGAAGAGTTTAATTTAAAGAAAATATAGCATGGCTAGATATAGAGGTCCAAAAGCAAAAATTGCCAGGAAATTTGGCGAGCCCATAGAAGGGCAAAGCAAAGTGCTTCAGAAGAAAAATTATCCTCCAGGAATGCATGGCAGAGGTAGACGCAAAAAGCAGTCTGAATTTGCTATTCAATTGATGGAGAAACAAAAGGCCAAATACATCTACGGTGTATTGGAAAGACAATTTGCTAAAATGTTTGATCATGCCTCCAGGAAAAAAGGAGTGACAGGTGAAAACCTATTGCAATTGTTGGAAGGTCGTTTGGATAACTCGGTTTACAGACTGGGTATTGCACCAACGAGAAGAGGAGCACGCCAATTGGTTTCTCACAAACATATACTTGTTAATGGAACTGTAGTGAATATCCCTTCATTTCAGTTGAAGCCAGGTGATGTGATTGCTGTGAGAGAGAAATCAAAATCATTGGAGGCTATTACAGAAAGTCTTAGAGGCAAAGGAACAACCAGATACAGTTGGTTGGAATGGGACAATGGATCCCTGAGTGGTAAGTTTGTAAATGTTCCAATTAGAGAAGATATTCCTGAGAACATAAAAGAACAACTTATCGTAGAATTGTACTCTAAGTAATCATTTACATTCCTATTAAAAGAATTAAAGATATGTCCATATTAGCATTTCAAATGCCAGAGAAAGTGGTAATGGAAAAAGCAGACGATTTCCACGGACTGTTTACCTTTAAGCCACTTGAAAAAGGGTACGGGGTTACCATCGGAAATGCCCTCAGAAGGATTCTTTTGTCTTCACTGGAAGGTTATGCTATTACTGCCGTAAAATTACCCGGTGTAGTGCATGAGTTTTCTAGTATTGAGGGAGTGGTTGAAGACGTTACAGATATTATCCTTAACCTAAAACAGGTCAGGTTCAAAAAAATCCATGATGCCATTGATAATAAAATTACAGTGGAAGTTAAAAATCAGGATGTTTTTACCGCAGGAGATATTGCCAAATACACTACCTCTTTTGAAGTTTTGAATCCTGATTTGGTCATATGTCATTTGGATAATTCAAAAAGCCTAGAAATTGAACTTACTGTTGATAAAGGTAGGGGATATCTTCCTGCAGAAGAATCCAAACCTAAGGAACAGATTTACGGTACGATCTCGGTTGATGCTGTTTTTACACCTATCAAAAATGTAAAATACAGAATCGAAAATACCAGGGTGGAGCAAAAGACTGATTATGAGCAATTAATCATGGAGGTCAGCACTGACGGGTCTATACATCCCGAAAAAGCCTTGCAAGAATCTGCTAAGATCTTGATTCAACACTTTATGTTGTTTTCAGATCAGACTATGGTTATCGACGCGCCAGGAAGTGGTGCTATAGAGCCTATAGATGAAGAGTATCTGCACATGAGAAAATTACTTAAGACATCCTTGAGTGATTTAGATCTTTCTGTCAGAGCTTACAATTGTCTGAAAGCCGCCGATGTTAAGAGTCTAGGAGACCTTGCCAAACTTGAAATTTCTGATATGATGAAATTTAGAAACTTTGGTAAGAAGTCTTTGGCAGAATTGGAACAACTTATCCAGGAAAAAGGCCTGACCTTCGGTATGGATCTGTCTAAGTATAAACTTGATGAAGAATAATTAAAAATGAGACACGGTAAGAAATTTAACCATTTGGGTAGAACCGCCTCACATAGAAAGGCCATGCTTTCGAATATGGCCAAGTCTCTTTTGGAACACAAGCGGATCAGCACCACCCTTGCCAAAGCCAAAGAGTTGAGGAAATATATCGAACCTTTGATTACAAAGGCCAAGGATGATACTACCCACAATAGAAGGATAACTTTTAGTTACCTTAGAAATAAAGAAGCTATTAAACTTCTTTTTGGAGAAGTAATAGAAAAAGTAGGAAGCCGTCCAGGTGGATATACAAGAATTATTAAAACTGGTTTTAGATTAGGTGATAACGCTGAAATGTGTATCATTGAATTGGTTGACTTCAATGAATTGATGTTGAAAGAAGAAAAACCAGTTAAAAAGGCAAGTAGGAGAAGTAGAAGAGGTTCTGGAAAGGCTTCTAGTGAAGAAAGTGCTACTTCTGCTGAAGTTGTTGAAGAAAATAATGAAAGTGCTGAAACAGAAAAAGCACCTGAAGCTTCTTCCGATGACAAGGCTGAAAATAAGGATGAAGATAAAAAAGCAGAATAATCGATGCTATATCTTCTTTAAAATTAATAGGGATTGGGCTTTTTGTTCAGTCCCTTTTTTTATATCCTTTTCGCAGAAAGCTTTTTACAAATTAGAAAATTCTTAAATTTGCATAGCAAAATTTGATATGAAAAAGAAAAAAGCAATACTTCTTTTAGCTGATGGCACAGTATTTACCGGAAACCTTGTTGGAAGCCATGGTACCAACGGAGGCGAAATCTGTTTTAATACAGGGATGACAGGCTATCAGGAGATTTATACCGACCCCTCCTATACAGGGCAAATTATCGTAAATACTACGCCTCATATAGGTAATTATGGGGTAGTAGATGAAGAACAAGAATCAGATTTCCCCTTGATTGCAGGCATTGTTGTAAATGATTTTTCTGATGTTTACAGTAGACTTGATGCAAAGTCTTCCCTGCAAGAATACCTTGAAGGGCATAACATCACCGGGATTTCCGATATTGATACGCGTAAATTGGTTAGACATATTAGGTCTAGTGGTGCAATGAATGCCATTATTAGCTCTGAATTTGAAGACATCGAAAGTCTTAAAATTGAGTTGGAAAAAGTTCCTGACATGAATGGACTTGAATTGTCCTCTACCGTGTCTACCAAAAGCCCCTATTTCATAGGGAATCCTGATGCGTCAATTAAAGTGGCTTGTGTGGATTATGGTATCAAAAGGAATATATTGAAATGCCTTACAGAGAGAGGTGTTTATTGCCAAGTTTTCCCAGCTAAGACCAGTCTTCAAGAAATGGAAAAGTGGAATCCCGATGCTTATTTCCTTTCCAACGGACCTGGTGATCCGGCGGTGATGAACTACGCAGTGGAAACAACTAAGGAGATTCTCGACTTAGGTAAACCTCTTTTTGGTATTTGTTTGGGACATCAAATTTTAGCAAGAGCTTGCGGAGTTGGTACCTATAAAATGCACCATGGACATAGGGGACTAAACCATCCGATTAAAAATATATTAACGGGTAGAAGTGAGATAACCTCTCAAAACCACGGTTTCGTTGTCAATAAGGAGGATATTGATAAAAATAGTGAGCTAGAAATCACCCATTATCACTTAAACGATGGGACTGTTGCCGGTATCAAACTTACCAATAAACCAGCGTTTTCTGTTCAGTATCACCCTGAAAGTTCTCCAGGTCCTCACGATTCCAGGTATTTATTCGACCAATTTATTTCACAAATTCAGAAATAATTCATTTAACTTAATATTGATATGACATTAATTCAATCGATTCACGCAAGACAAATATTAGATTCCCGTGGTAACCCTACGGTAGAAGTTGATGTTTTCACAGAAAATGGAGCCTTCGGTAGAGCTGCAGTTCCTAGTGGAGCATCCACAGGTGTTCACGAAGCTGTTGAACTTAGAGATGATGACAAAAATGTGTACATGGGAAAAGGAGTTTTAAAAGCCGTTTCTAATGTTAATGATGTGATCGCGCCTGAACTTATCGGTTTTGATATTTTTGAACAAAACCAGATAGATGAGATAATGATAAGCCTTGATGGCACCAATAATAAATCTAAACTTGGTGCAAATGCTATTTTGGGTGTTTCTTTGGCAGTAGCTAAAGCAGCAGCAATGGAATCAGGACAGCCTCTTTATAGATACATTGGTGGAGTAAATGCCAATACCCTTCCTGTTCCAATGATGAACATCTTGAACGGTGGTTCTCATGCTGATAATGCTATTGATTTTCAGGAGTTTATGGTGATGCCAGCTGGTGCTGCTTCTTTCTCTGAATCACTTAGAATGGGTACTCAAATCTTCCACAACCTTAAATCTGTTCTTAAAGCCAAAGGCTTGAGCACTAACGTTGGGGATGAAGGTGGGTTTGCTCCTAATTTACGATCCAATGTAGAAGCGGTGGAAATCGTTTTACAAGCTATCGAAAAAGCTGGTTTTAGACCTGGTGAAGATGTTTTTATCGCTATGGATGCTGCTTCTTCTGAGTTCTATGACGAAGAAAAAGGTTTGTACGTTTTCAAAAAATCCACTGGAGATGAGTTGACCTCTTCTCAAATGGCTGATTACTGGAAAGACTGGGTAAGCAAATACCCTATCAAATCCATTGAAGATGGTATGCAAGAAGATGATTGGGATGGTTGGAAACTAATGACTGAATATGTTGGAGACAAAATTCAGATCGTTGGTGATGACTTGTTCGTAACCAATGTTGAAAGATTGCAAAAAGGAATAGATGAGCAAATTGCCAATGCATTATTAGTTAAAGTAAACCAAATTGGTTCTTTGACAGAAACGATTAATGCTGTTGACCTTTGTCATAGAAACAAATACAAATCTGTGATGTCTCACCGTTCTGGTGAAACTGAAGATTCTACAATTGCAGATCTTGCAGTAGCATTGAATACTGGTCAAATTAAAACCGGATCTGCTTCTAGGTCTGATAGAATGGCCAAGTACAATCAATTGTTAAGAATTGAGGAACAACTTGGAGAATCTGCCTATTTCCCAGGATTGAAATTCTAATAATAGGTTCTTTTATTGAGTCAAGAGGATTCCAATACTTAATGGAGCCAATAACTAGCCTTTCCAGGATATTCCTGAAAAGGCTTTTGTCTTTTTAATCTTCATCATAGTAGAGTTAGGTTTTAATTTATATAAGGGCTTAATTTCATGTAATTTCCCATTCTACTGAATTATTGGGACAGGCAAAAATCAGTTGTTTATTTATTAAGGTAACCCTTCCTACCTCCAGGAAGCTGGTATTTAGTTAATTCTTTTGACCAGTTCCTTTTTCTAAAACATAACTCTACGGGACCTTTTAGCGTTATTTCAAGACACCGGAAGAAGGGATTGTTTTTCTTTTAATATATTTGTAGAAACACTGGAGCAGATCATGGCTAAATATTTAAAGTACACCAAAAACTTCTACTTCGTTTTCACCGTTTTATTCATTGTGTGGATGATTTTTATTGATAGCAATGATATTATTAGTCATTTCAAACTTCGTTCAAAATTAAATGAACTTGAAAGGCAAAAAGAATTTTATCAAGAAAGGAAGGAAAAGATTAAGGTTGAGCGAGAGGAATTGTTAAGTAATTTTGAATTGCTTGAGAAATTCGCCCGAGAGCGGTATTTAATGAAAAGAAAAACGGAAGATCTTTATGTTATTATTGAAGAATAAATCGGCAGGGCTGACATTATTATTTGTCGTTTTCATCTGTTTCCTAAGCAATGAAGTACAAGCGCAAAGATTTATTGATGAAGAAGACAATCCTCCATTAAAAGATCGCTTGTATTATGGAGGTAATTTTAGCTTGCAACTTGGTAATATCACTTATATAGACGCATCCCCACTAGTAGGGGCAATGATTACAGAGAAATACTCCGCTGGAGTGGGAGCTACCTACCAATATTATAACAACAAATATTATGTTGATGGGGCTTCTCATGTGTATGGAGCAAGGGTATTTAATAGATACAATGTGTTTAGGCAAATTTTTCTCCATGCTGAATACGAGGCTCTGAACCTAGAACTTCCTTATACTCTCCCTAATAATGACATCATCTTCACAAGGGAATGGGTGCCAAGCTTATTTGCAGGTGCAGGTTACTTTGTGCCCTTTGGAGATAGGGGTGGGATGAACTTTATGGCCTTATATAATTTCAGTTATGACAACAAAAGGACAAATTATAATGAACCATATGTTTTCCGCGTCGGTTTTGTATTCTAAAGTAATAGATTGAGTATGGAAGTTTTCTTAAACCGATTACAAAAAGCCCATAATTTATGTCCAGGATGCCCTTCACCGAAAGTCATCAATCGTTTTTTCGATGATCTTTTGGGAATTTTATTTCCCGAACATTCAAGCGAGGCATTGAAAGATAAGGGAAGTTTGGAATTGAAATTTTCTGAATTAAAGTTACAACTTCAAAAAATTCTCACAATGAATGTAGCACTTCATAATGGGAATGGAGAAGATTTAGCGAACCAATTTTTTGAAAAACTGGAAGAAGAGGTGTACAACAAGCTTCATGAAGATCTTGATGCCATGTACAAAGGTGATCCAGCAGCCAAATCAAAAACTGAAGTAATTCGTTGTTATCCCGGGTTTTATGCTATTTCAGCATATCGTGTAGCTCATTTATTACATCGATTAGGTATCTCATTGATCCCAAGAATGATTACGGAATATGCACACAGTAAAACAGGTGTAGATATTCATCCCGGAGCCATGATTGGTAGGTTCTTTTGCATTGATCATGCCACAGGGATTGTGATAGGAGAAACCACTTTGGTAGGAGATAGAGTGAAGATATACCAAGGCGTCACCTTAGGTGCTTTGAGTGTCAATAAGGAAGATGCCGATAAAAAGAGGCATCCTACAATAGAGGATGATGTAGTTCTCTATGCAGGGGCTACCATTTTGGGGGGAGATACAGTTATAGGCAAAGGAAGTGTAGTAGGTGGAAATGTCTGGTTGACCAAAAGTATTCCTGCTAAAAGCAAAATTTATTACCAAACTAAAATGTTGGATGGAGCTTCCAATCTAACAGATTTTTACGTGCTTAAAAGCGAAGCCTGATAATTACAATTATGAAGTTATTTGAACTTATAGGTAATACCCCTTTAATTAAACTTGAAAATATCCCTGTAAATCCCAATGTGGAAATCTATTGTAAGCTGGAAGGTCAAAACCCTGGTGGGTCTGTAAAGGATCGAGCTGCTTATCATATGATTCAATCCGCTTTAGATAGAGGGGATTTCAAAAGAGGAGCGAAATTAGTAGAAGCCACCTCCGGCAACACTGGGATTGCTTTGGCTATGGTAGCGAATCTATTGGGTGTTGAGATGACCTTGATAATGCCCGACAATGCTACTAGAGAGCGGGTCTTGTCTATGGAGGCTTACGGATCAAAGGTGATCCTCACGCCCGCAGAAAAGTCCATAGAATACGCCAGGACTTTGGCTGAAGAAATGGTAGAAAACCAAGGCTATTTTATGCTCAATCAATTTTCAAATCCAGACAATTACTGGGCTCATTATCGCTCTACAGGTCCAGAGATATTTGAAGATACACATGGTAGGGTAAGTCATTTCGTTTCCGCTATGGGGACAACTGGTACAATTATGGGCGTGTCCCGCTACCTCAAGGAGCAAAACCAAGACATTCAAATCGTAGGAACTCAGCCAACTGACGGATCAAGTATACCAGGCATTAGAAGGTGGTCACCTGAGTTTCTTCCGAAAATATTTGATAGGGAAAGAGTCGATCAGGTAATTGACGTAAGCCAAGAACAGGCTACCAATATGACCAGAAGGATGGCTAAAGAAGAGGGGATATTGGCTGGCATGAGTAGTGGTGGTGCTTTGCATGCTGCAGTAGAGCTTTCTAATTCTTTAGAAAGTGGAGTAATTGTATGTATTACCTGCGATAGGGGAGACCGGTACCTCAGTTCCGATTTGTTCGGTTAAGAAAGTGCTAGGCTACTTTTAGGATTAGCATCGAATGTTATTGACCAATACCCTACTGTTTTAAGGTATTTGTTTTTTTTGATAGCGGCTTAATCCAACCTGTACGCACAAATGTGCTAGTTTTTGGCTTACCTTTTATTTATATAATTAAGCTCAATAGCACATACCAATAAATAAATTCTTTCTTTACTGAAGTAAAATCATTTGATGAAAAGTTAATTTCGGCTTATCTTTTACCCATGGAAGATTTTCTTAAGATAAAGAAGGCTTGTGAACAAAATACAGCCTTAAGTGTAGCCATTTTGGACAGGTTTCTCTTGTCCTATGCTGCCGAAAAAGATAAATTAGGTAAGGAGGCAGATCAAAGGTTAAATGTTTATAAACACATAACTGAGAAATTTGGCCGACAATGGTTTGATATGCTCAAATCCCAATACATTATCCATAGGTTAATGAAAAAAGGTGGGCTAATAACCAAATACCTGAAGCACGCAGCCATTAACAACCTTGAAGAAAGCAAGCGGGATTGGATGGCTTTCCAGTCAGAAAACCCATGGAGATTTAGCTTTTCAGAAGTAAAGAGCCAGCCTGAAAAAGATTTTTATCAAATGGAAGATGTTTTTTCGGGTGAAAATTACCTATTGTATTCTCCATCCATAAAAGATATTGTAAGCAGGGATGGGGAGAAGGAACTTTGGTTTAATCTTATTGGATATAATGGGACTTGTTGGCAAACCTATGGCCCTTTGTCAGGTTTTGCGAGTTTTAGCCCTGACGATATTTTCTTTTTTGCTACCGAACTCAATAGTTCGATCGAAGATGAAGCTGGATTGATGGCGGACATTGACAAAAATCCGGTGCCGTACATGATGCTGTTCGCTGGGTCTACACAGCCTTCGGTTGTGCATGAAGGGGAGCGCTTGGTAATGGTGATTTCTGAGCAAGATGGGACCATTGCCAAAGTTCAGGAAATGGAGAGAGATTTTAACGTAAGCTATACAGGAGGTGTTTATAGGCTTGGCTTAAAAGATTGGGAAGTTTCACCGCATTTCTCAGTAGCCTACTACAATGAAAAAAGTCAAACCGTACAAGCCACAGCATTAACAGAGAAAGGTTTTGAGTCCTTAATAGCTGCCTTGGATAAATATGATGTTAAAATAGAAAAAAATGCAGATATTTATTTAGGTCCTTCCATGCACAACACTGCTGCAGAAATATTAAAGCGGGAGATTGAACTTATGCCTCTTGAACTGCTATTTGAACAAGAGAATGAGGAGGAAATGGATGAGCAACTGCAGAAACTAAACGAGTTGGCTGGACTGGCAATAGCCGATGTGACAGCTGAGAAAGAACCGGACCTAGAGGCATTGGCAGCTCAAGTTGGTATTGATCTTGAGAGTAACCGGCACGTCATTGAGAAAATAATTACTGATTTGAAAGATAAAGTAAGTAGATAAGGGTTTTTTTAATTACGCTTATCATTGAAAAGGTCTGAGACATACTTTATTGTTTCAGGCCTTTTTTACCTAGGAATAAGAAGGTAGATTTTGATCTATTTCTTGTTTGCAATTGAACCATTTTGTTCCTGCACTTTATACCAGAAGAGAGCCAGCTCAATTCCTATCTTAACCTATTCGTTAAGGTGCATCAGGTCCACTAATGGCATACTTATGGCTGAGTTGGGAATAGGTAAGTGGCTGATTTTAAAGCGATTTCAGCACGTAATAGAATGTCTATTGAATATTTCGGGTTAAAGGGTTGGGTTATAGATTAAGATGCCCTAGCTTTTTAGAATGATAATCTTCAATGGTAGAGGTACAGGTATTTTACTTTCAGAAAAGACAGTTTCTACTAATAATTTGGTGGACAATTTGAGTTTTTGGCTGAAAAAGAATAATTTTTAGTCAGTCAATTCTTATATTACAGTTTAAACCTAAATTACCATTCGATGAATAATAGAAGAGAATTTTTAATAAAATCCGTATTGGGTACTGCAGGCCTTGCTTTGGGCACAACTTCACTTGTAAATGGAGCGCCAGCAATTATCAAAAGCTATAATAAGCCGAATTCGAAAATAAACGGCGTTCAAATAGGGTGTATAACCTATTCCTTCAGATCTCTAGCAGATCAAAGTGCAGAGGCTACGCTTAAATATGTTACCGAGAGTGGAATTAGCGCTATAGAACTTATGGGAGGACCGGCTGAATCCTTTGCGGGTATCCCTGAATCTAGTATGAACAGAGGTAGGTATAACGAATTGGGTCGCAAGAAAAGAAATGGGGGGAAACTAAGTTCCGATGAAGAAAAAGAATTAGGTGAACTGCAAAAAGAAGCAAGCGCCTATGCTGCCACAGTTGCAAACTGGAGGGCAAAAACTGATTTCAAAAAATTCGAGAAGTTTAGAAAAATTTACAAGGATGCGGGTGTAAGTATCTATGCTTTCAAACCCAGTACCTTTGGAAGGGATAATACTGATGCTGAGATCGCTTATGGTATGAAAGCGGCAAGAGCCTTGGGTGCTTCTCATGTTACCTTAGAGCATCCCGCAGATGATGCTCGTACCTTAAAATTGGGTAAGATGGGGGAAAAGAACAAAATGTCAGTCGGGTACCACGGTCACACACAGCAAACCTTTGACTTCTGGGACACAGCTTTGGCCCAAAGTCCAAGAAATGCAATGAATTTAGATGCTGGGCATTATATTGCTGCTGGTTTTACTGATATTATAAGCCTTATTGAAAAGCAACACAAGCATATTTTGAGTATGCATACCAAAGATCGGCAAACACTTGCCAATGGTCAAAATAACCTTCCTTGGGGAGAAGGGGATACACCGATTGTCGAATTGTTAAGTGAAATTCAAAGTAAAAAATACAAGTTCCCAGCTACTATTGAACTTGAATATAAAATACCTGAAGGATCTGACGCAGTCAAAGAGGTTCAGAAATGCCTTGAATATTGCCGAAGGTCACTGGCCTAACTAAGTTAAGAAAGGTCGCTTGTTTAAAATAAGATGTGAAAGGCTTTATGGTGAACCCTCCTTTTTGAGGTACTTGTAGTGAAATTTATAGATTCAGTGGAGAAGTAGATTTTCTCCACTGAATCAAAATAGCTTTAAAATTTAAATTTAGTCAATCATGAAATTAGGAGCATTCTCCGTTAGTCTTGCTGTTAAGAACTTAAAAGCATCCAAAGAATTTTATGAAAAGTTAGGTTTTTCAAAATTTGGAGGGGCTGAGGAAAATCATTACCTCATCATGAAAAATGAGGATACCCTTATCGGGCTATTTGAAGGCATGTTTGAAGGGAATATCTTGACATTTAATCCGGGATGGGATGCTGATGCAAATGTGCTGGAGGATTATCAAGATGTTAGAGAAATTCAAAATGAGCTTAAGAAACAAGGTTTGACTCTTGATAAGGAAGTTAAAGAAAATAGTAAAGGTCCTGAAAGCATAATGGTCAAAGATCCCGATGGAAATGTAATATTAATTGACCAACATGCGCCGTGATTTAATAGCGATGAGGCCATTAGATCAATTGGCTTTTTGAGATTGTCCCCCTTCTTTTAGTTTTTTTACTATTAAAGTTAGCAAGGCTTCTAACCTGTCCGAAAGTGTGCTTGGGGAAATGATAGTGACGATGTCAGCCAAGGATATTATCCATCTAGCAAAGAATTCTATAGAACCGACCATAAATGTAAGTTGTACTTTTTGCCCTATATTTTCCTGCATTACAAAACCTTGATTGTATTTGTGGCTATCAATAAACTTCACATGGGATGCTTCCATCTGTATGACTATTTTCGTTAACTGATGTCCCTCCTCCATTTTTTTAAGGTACGATTTTAATGAAGGGTGATTTGTAGTAAATTTTTTTTCTGTTACCTGCAGATCACGAATTCGGTCGATTCTGAAAGTTCTATAATCTTCCCTGAGTTTGCAATAAGCGATTAAATACCAGTTCTCTTTGGAAAAATACATGCCTACAGGTTCTACTGCTCTGCTTGTAATTTCTTCTTTTAAAAAAGTGGTATAGTTAAATTGAAGAACTCGGAAATCAGATAAGCTTGTCAAAATACCTTGAATGGCCAGCCCTTTATTGTCAGGAGTATTCATGTCTCTATTATAGTAAACCACTTGTTCATCGAGGTGGTTTAAGGCCGTTTTCTGCCGGTCTTTTAATACGGATTTGATTTTGATTAGGGCAGACTGAAAGCGTAAGCTAATCTCTCTGTCCGTAAATTTTTCTATGACTTTTTCTGCAAGCAATAATGAGTATGCTTCTTTTTCATCAAACATTACCGGCGGTAGCCTGTACCCTTCTACTAGGGAATACCCCTTGCCTGTTTCGCCTGTCAAAGGAACGCCAGCTTCTTCAAGGGCTCTGATGTCTCGGTATACCGTCCTAAGACTTATTTCAAACCTGTTAGCAATTTCTTCAGCAGTAATGTGTCTTTTACTCTGTAATTGAGTGAGGATAGCGGTTAGTCGGATTAGTCTGTTCATGGGAGATTGCGGTCAATTAAAACTAGTTAAATTTTAATTGAATTAAAAAAAAATAACTCTGCTGAGATTTTTTAAAAACCTACTGACATAGGGCTGTCACAAAGGGTAGATAAGTTTGTCTTATAATCTATTGTTCACAAAAAACATACTGTATCATGCAAACCAAAGAACTTCAAATGATCATTTCACAAGAGCAATTATTAAAACATTGGCAGGGTCATCGTGGCTTAACGCGTCGTGTAATTGAGGCATTTCCTGAAAAGCAACTTTTTCATTTTTCTTTAGGCGAAATGCGCCCTTTTGGGGTGATGGTTCAGGAATTACTGGGAATAGCTGGCCCGGGAATAAAAGGCCTGGTTACAAGGGAATGGCAGCCACTTGTGGAAGACCATTCTGTAGAAGAAAGCAAAGAGAGGTTATTGGAGCTCTGGGATCAGGCTACTTTAGAGATTGACGAATGGTTTCCGAAATTATCAACGGAGGATTTTCAGGATACCGTGAAAGCCTTTGGGCAATATGAAAATAAAGTTTATTGTTCTTTGATGTACTTTATCGATAATGAAATACATCATAGAGGGCAAGGGTATGTATATCTACGAGCTTTGGGTTTGGTACCGCCGAATTTCTGGGAACATTAAACCCGAAATATGCAATAGACAATCTATTACGTGCAGAAATCGCTTCAAAATCAGCCACTTCGTTGCTGTTTTCAATTTCATCATAGCGGTGCTATGTTAAAATCTCCAAACAGCCTGATTTTCTTTCGATTGCAACACTCATTACGAATCCTATTACATAATCCGGGTTAAAAAATTATCAAGCAAAAAGCAGACGAGGACGGTCTTTTTTAGATTGAAAAGTGAAATCATAAAAAAGCCCGAAGCAATTAATGTTTCGGGCTTTTAATTTAAGCGTTTATCCAGTTAGCAACATCTTCTTTGCTTGGATTAGGAGCGTCAAGTTTTAACTTTTTCTTTTTTCCACAAATATCATTGAAGAGTTTGTTGGGGTTGAGCCCTTTCAGTTGTTCAATGGTGTAGATATTCAGCTCCCTGATGGCGGGAACAAGACCTGGATGAATCCCTAAGCCTATAAATTCCTCATCTGTGGCTACTTTTATTTTTTTCTCTGGTTTCATTTGCGGGAAGAACAATACTTCTTGAATGGTGCTTTGATTGGTAAGCATCATGCAGAGTCGGTCTATCCCTATACCTAATCCAGATGTTGGAGGCATGCCATATTCAAGTGCCCTTAGGAAATCTTCGTCCATAGCCATGGCTTCGTCATCTCCTCTTTGAGCTAGCTTAAGTTGGTCTTCAAACCTTTCCCTTTGGTCAATTGGGTCATTTAACTCGGTATAGGCATTGGCGATCTCTTTACCATTGACAAATAACTCGAATCTTTCCACTAAACCTGGCTTGCTCCTATGTTTTTTAGCAAGAGGTGTCATTTCTATAGGGTAGTCAGTAATATAGGTAGGCTGAATCAGATGTTCTTCTACCTTTTCACCAAAGATCTCATCGATCAGTTTACCTTTACCCATACTGTTGTCCACCTCTATACCCATGTCCTTGCAGACCTCTCTTAAAGCTTTTTCATCCATTTGGCTGACGTCTATGCCAGTGTATTCCTGAATGGATTCAAACATGGACAATCGTTTATAAGGGCCTTCAAACTCAATTACCTTATCACCAACTTTTGCTTGGGTAGTACCTAGTACCCGAGTAGCAATTTGTGAGATGAGCTTCTCAACCATTTCCATCATCCATATATAATCTTTGTAGGCCACATAGATTTCCATGGAGGTGAATTCAGGATTGTGCGTCCTGTCCATGCCTTCATTTCGGAACATTTTTCCTATTTCATAAACGCCTTCAAAGCCACCAACGATCAATCGCTTTAAATAAAGCTCATTGGCTATTCTAAGAAACAAGGGGGTATCCAATGCGTTATGATGGGTTTCAAATGGTTTGGCTGCAGCCCCACCATGTACCTGTTGTAATATTGGTGTCTCCACTTCCATCCAGCCATGGTCATCAAAATAATTACGCATGGTTGAAATAATTTTAGACCTGGTAACAAAAGTCTCCTTTACTTCAGGATTAACTATTAGGTCCACATATCGTTGTCTGTACCTAAGTTCAGGGTCAGTAAATCCGTCAAAGACATTGCCATCATCATCCCGTTTTACTATAGGTAGCGGTTTTACTGATTTAGACAATAAAGTGAATTCCTGAACATGTAAAGAAATTTCTCCCGTTTGAGTGGTGAAGATGAATCCTTTAAGTCCAATGAAATCACCAATCCCCAATAGTTTTTTAAATACAGTATTGTAAAGGGTTTTGTCCTCGTCTGGGCAAAGATCATCTCTTCTTACATAGATCTGAAGCCTGCCGGTACTGTCTTGTATTTCTGCAAAACTAGCCGAGCCCATAATTCTTCGGGTCATTAACCTTCCGGCAATACTGATGGCTTTATAATCGTTTTTACGATTTGCGTAATTTTGATGAATATCTGCCGCGTTGGCATTGATTGGGTAAGAAAGAGCGGGGTAAGGATCAACTCCCAGATTAATTAATGCCTCCCGGTCTTTTCGTCTCTCTATCTCCTGTTCGTTCAGTAATTGCATGGGTAAATATCAGTTATGCTATTTTTGATAGTTTTTAGCGCTTTTCTATTTGATTAATTTAAAGAATTCCCTTCAAAACCAGCCTGTTTTCAATAAATGGCAGGCCAATCTATATCCTTTTGTCAATAATACTCGGTAAGAAAACCTCCCGAATAATAAGCTTTATAATGGGTTGTTTGAATTGGAATGGAAGTTTGATCGAATCAACATACCTTTTAAATAAAAGGGTAACCTCTTCCCACAAGCAACTTCTCCAGTCTTTACAATTCACCTATTTTGAGATGAAGAAATACAATTCCCAGAATATCAAAAGAAAAATCAGGTTTTATTCTCATTTTCAGAGCGCAAAGATACCAAAAAAACAACTAATGACAGGATTTGAGCTGCGATTTTATCACCTAACTATTGATTTCAGCACCTTTGATTTTAATACGGAATACCTAAATTTAGAGATAATTGAAGTTAAAATGGCTGATGACATTGCCTCATTAAGGCTGTCAGGGTATTAAATAATAGCTGTTTACTATTTAGATTTAAGTCAGTAATAAATCCATAAGCATGCATAAATTTTTAAATAGCACTAAGTATTCATGTAGTTTAATTTGTAAGCTCTGCCTTTTATTTCTGACATTTCAGGGTCATGATACTATTGCACAAAGAGAGAAAGTTATATTGGATACCGATATGGGGTCAGATTGCGATGATGTTGGAGCAATGGCTTTACTGCATCATTATGCAGACCAGGGTAAGGTCGAAATTCTTGGTGTAATCTACAGTTCTGGCAAAGTCCCTTATGGTGCAGGTATAATTGATGCCATAAATGTATATTATGGTAGACCTGATATACCAGTAGGAGCAAGTCATGACCTTAGCTTTGGAGATCCAAGGGATAAAATGCAGGCAGAGAAGCTTGCCAAAGATACGGCAGCCTATAAAAATAAGATCATACACAATAAAGATGCTACAGAACAAACTGCACTAAGTCGGAAACTTTTGGTGGATTCACCTGATAATTCTGTTACTTATATTACTATTGGTCATACCAAAGGTTTGTATGAGCTCTTAAACTCCAAGCCCGATAAGCACTCACCAATGAGTGGCATAGAATTGATCACAAAGAAAGTGAAAAGATGGGTGGCACTAGGCGCCCTCGGTGCATCCAATACAGAAGGGAAGATGGTGCAGGATTGGAATTTTTTTAAAAACAATACCGCTGCCTACACAGATTACCTGATAGACCATTTTCCGAAACCGACCTATTTTGTTGATTCAGGAGCGGAGGTATATACCGGGAAATCCCTAGAAAGCTCAAGGGCTGGAAATATCCTTAGGGCAGCCTATAGGGACTGGCTTTGGAATGTAGAAGGAAAAATGATTAGAGATGAAAGGCCCAGTTGGGATCTTGCTACTGTTTATTATGCGGTAATAGGCCAAGGGGATTTTCTTGAAGAATTGAGTTCAGGTGCATTGACTTTCGATCTTAAAAAAGGTAGTAAGTGGGTTTCAGACAAAGTAAACCCCTTACACCACTTTATTGTGCAAAGGGAAAATGTTGCAAAGGACTTTGCCAACTACCTGAATCTTGCCATTGGTACAAAACCTCAAAACACATTTATAGATGAGTAGGTCAAGAATAGTATTATTGGGGTGCTTGTTTTGGTTTAGCTCTCAGTTGCTTTATGGGCAAGCGAACAATAAGGTTGATGTTTTATCAAAAGATCAATTGGAATTTTTGGAACAATTAACCATAGCTGTTCTTGAAGAATCCAGTATTCATCCAGGTCAATTTATTTCTGAAGTGTTTGGGGCAAATAATAGCGGTGGATTATTAATTAGACCAGGAGGAAGAAATGCCTATCCGTCTTTTTGGATTAGAGATTATGCGATGGCCTTAGAAACTGACTTGGTTTCTCTAGAGGCGCAAAAGCACATGTTGTTGCTCACAGCCAAAAGCCAGGCAAACCAAAGCTGGATCACTACTGGAGGGAGTATGGTACCAGTAGGTTCGATAGCTGACCATATTAGAATTGATGATGGTCTTCCTATTTATTTCCCTGGCACTTACAGTTATGCTGATCAAGGAACAGAGAGATGGGGAAGTCTCCCTCCATATGGGGATCAGTTTATGTTTGTACATATGGCCCATTATTACGCCAAATCTAAGGGGGAAACTGGGATTCTATCAGAAGAGATCAATGGAATGAAATTAATAGACAGGCTAACTTTGGCTTTTCATGTTCCACCTTCAGTATTGGATAATCATTTGGTTTATGCTTCAGATCGATTTAGAGGAGTAGATTTTGGTTTTAGAGATGCGATTGAACTTACAGGCGAATTACTTTATCCCTCTTTATTAAAGTTTAGGTCTGCTATGCAGCTTTCTGAACTTTTTGAATTACTGGATCGCTCGGAGCAGTCAGAAAAATACAAGGAAATAGCCATTACCATTAAGAAGAACATACCTTCTGTTTTCAAAGATGAAAGCGGCTTTTTAAAAGCATCTACTATATTAAGTGCTCAACCCGATGTGTGGGGTACTTCCCTTGCCATTTATTTGGGAGTCTTGGAGGGAGAGGATTTAAGTTCTGCCAGCAAGGTATTGTCGAATGCTTATAAAAAGGGTACCATTTCTTATCGAGGGAATATCAGGCATGTGCCCACAGACCATGATTTTGATGAGAATAAGGTTTGGGAAAAATCTTTGGCAGCCAAAAACACCTATCAGAACGGCGCCTATTGGGGAACCCCTACTGCTTGGGTAGCTTTTGCTCTTCATTATAGCAGTCCGGAGCTTGCCAAGCAATTGGCCAATGAGTACATCGAGGAGCTAAAAGAAAATGATTTCCGCAAAGGAGCTGATTTTGGTGCGCCATATGAGTGTTTTGATAAGCAGGGAGGTACCCAAAACCCAGTTTACCTTACTTCTGTAGCTGAGCCTCTTGCTGCGTTTAGGAAAATGATATCGGGAAAGAAATAAGAGGTTTTCGTTGGGTGGATAATTCCATTTTCGTTATTTAAAGTCTCTATTTACCTCTTTTTGAGCATAAATTCTTAAAGCTAAAGCCTATTTCGGGTTTAATAATTCAGTATTTCGGAATAGGTAGAAGACTAGCAGAATATTTAATTCTGTACTAAAGGTTAAAAATATCAATAACTATTTGATTTTTAAAGGGGGATAGGTTACATTTGACGCATGAAAAATCACGCAGCTACCTATTTTAGCTTCTTTTACTTTTACTTTCGTCCCTTAAGTCGAATCGGAGCTGCGTATTGTCTTGATAAAAAATAACAAAAGATAAAAAACATAGAAGCCCGATTCGAAAGAATCGGGCTTTTTTATTTTAATATTTAACCGAGAATAAAGAGATGGAAAATCACTTACAAACAAAAGACTGGGGTTTAGGTCTAAAAAATGAGCACCTGATTATTGCAGGACCATGTAGCGCAGAAACCCCTGAGCAAATCGAAAAGGTTTGCCAGGATATGATCACCGCCAATGTTATACCTGATGTATTCAGGGCAGGAATCTGGAAACCGAGAACTAGACCAGGAAGCTTTGAGGGTATTGGAGAAGATGGCTTGAAGTGGATGGAAATCGTAAGAGAGAAGCTTCATATTCCTATTACCACAGAAGTAGGAAATGCATCTCACGTAGAGTCTGCCTTAAAACATGGTGTTGATATTCTATGGATTGGTGCTAGAACTACAGTGAATCCATTTGCTGTCCAGGAAATTGCTGACGCACTTAAGGGGGTTGATATCCCTGTTATGGTTAAAAACCCAATGAATCCTGATTTGGAACTTTGGAGAGGTGCTTTAGAAAGACTTCAAGCTGTAGGCGTAAACAAACTAGCTGCCATCCATAGGGGATTCAGTGATGCTTATGACAAGAAATTCCGTAACAAACCCAATTGGTCAATGCCAATTCATTTGAAAAGGTTGTGGAAAGGAATGCAGGTAATCAACGATCCTAGTCATATTGTAGGTAATAGAAAAGGTATTCTTGAAACTGCTCAGCGTGCGATTAATTTCGGGCTTGACGGATTGATGATAGAAACACACCACGATCCTGACAATGCATGGAGTGATGCGAAACAGCAAGTAACTCCTCAGCAATTGAGAGAAATATTGGATCAAATTGATTTCAAACACCCTATCCAAGTTGAACATCCTTCAGAAAAATTGCAGGATCTTAGAAATGCTGTAGATCATTTGGACGATCAATTGTTAGACCTTTTGGCGGAAAGATTTTCTATTATAGATCAAATTGGTGAGCACAAAAGAGACAATAATCTTACTGTTTTTCAGGCAGACCGTTGGAAGCAAGTGATGGAATCTAGAACCATTAGTGGAATGGAGAAAAACCTTAGCGAAAAATTCATGAAGGAATTACTTTATTGCATTCATGAAGAGTCAGTAAAGCGTCAGGAAAAGAAATTGAGAGATAACGTTTCTGCAAAGAAATCAGTTTGATTGTTAAGCCCGTTTTTATCTTAAATAAATGTTGATTGGTTTATTTTGATTGTATTCTTAGCCTAATATTAGAAAAAGGTTTAAGGTATAGTCTGCCCAAAACAGGATTGTTTTTCCTGAATTGGATACAAGAACCTGATCTTCAAAGAGTGGAAATTATAAGTAGAAATATCCTTTTACTATCCATTCCTTTTAAGAGATAAAAACGGGTTTAATTTTTACCTTTACAAAAAAACAGATTTTGGAAACAATAATATTTTCATCCCGAATAGCACAGGATTTGGTTCGGTTTCTCGATTCAAAGAAATACTCCAAACTTGGGGTAATCATGGATAGTCATACCATCAAACACTGTTACCCTTTAATCTCTAATCATCTTCCAGAACATACCAGTTTTACTTTTGAAGCAGGTGAGGTGCATAAAACACTTGATACCTGTGTGAACATCTGGGAATGGATGACTGAGAATGGTTTTGACCGTAAAACACTTATCCTAAATATTGGTGGAGGGGTTACAGGGGATATGGGAGGTTTTTGTGCAAGTACTTATAAGCGAGGTATTCGCTTTATAAATTTGCCAACAACCTTGCTTTCTCAGGTGGACGCAAGTGTAGGTGGAAAGCTAGGGATTGACTTTAAGGGATTCAAAAATCATATTGGAGTATTTAACCAACCAGAAGGAGTTCTGATTAGTGATGAATTCCTAGGAACCTTGCCTGAACCTGAATTGCGTTCTGGCTATGCCGAGGTGATCAAACATGGCTTGATAAGGAATGAAAATTACTTTAACAGCCTTAAAACAGAGAATTGGCAAACCCAAGCCTGGAAAGACATTATCTCTGTATCTGTTGGGATAAAAAGGGAAGTGGTAGACAAAGACCCAAAGGAAGATGGCCTTAGGAAAATCCTGAATTTTGGACATACTATAGGTCATGCTGTCGAATCACATTATCTGGATACACCATCTCATCTTCTTCATGGAGAGGCCATAGCCGTAGGCATGATAGCTGAAGCTTATCTTTCGCATAAATTTTTAAGATTGCCAAAAGAGCAGCTTGAAATCATTCAACAAAAATTATTGGCAGTATTTGGGAAGGTCCACATTGATAAAAAGGATTTCGATACAATCATTGACCTGTGTTTTCAGGACAAGAAAAACGAAGGGAACGTGCTTAATTTTTCCTTATTAAGGAGAATTGGAGATTGTGATTTCAATATAGTTATTGGTAAAGAAGCCATTGCGGAAGCTATGGATTACTACAATCAACTGGAAGGTTAAAAGCCATATAAAACCCCTTTGTTGTTATAAGCCTTCAAATTTTAAGTTTAAAAAATTCCATGAATACAATAGTACTGCCAAAAAAAAGTTCGTTTGGTCAAGTTCAAATTCCACTACCTTCATCCAAAAGTGAAAGCAATAGGGTTTTGATCATCGATGCCCTTACCGAGGGGAAGAATAAACTTTCTAATCTGGCTGAGGCTAGAGATACACAAACCATGATTCGGTTACTCAAGGAAGATCCGGCTACTTATGATGTGTTGGATGCAGGTACGACCATGCGGTTTTTGACAGCCTATGCAGCACTGAACAA
This sequence comes from Cyclobacterium sp. L-R, assembly GCF_056859355.1. NCBI lineage: Bacteria > Pseudomonadati > Bacteroidota > Cytophagia > Cytophagales > Cyclobacteriaceae > Cyclobacterium > Cyclobacterium sp. L-R. The sequence goes on along the minus strand of NZ_JBSXOH010000098.1, from coordinate 81,466 downwards.
TAGGAAAAAAACCATGACGGGTACTGCTCGGATGTGTGAAAGACCTATTGGTATTTTGGTAGATGCTTTAAAGGAACTTGGAGCAAGCATTACTTATCTTAAAAAAGAGGGATACCCCCCTTTGTCTATTGAAGGATTTTCAGGTCAAAAAACCAATCAAATTGAAATTAGAGGGGACGTTAGTAGTCAGTATATTTCTGCCTTATTGATGAATGCCCCATTATTACCAAATGGATTGGTGCTTGACCTCACCGGTAAAATTGGTTCAAGAACCTATATCACCATGACGCTTGAATTAATGAAGGCCTTCGGTGTTGATTATGTTTTTGAAGGAAGTCAGATTAGGATAGCACCAGGAAAATACCAAGCCACCACCTTTTCAGTAGAGAGTGACTGGTCCGGCGCAAGTTATTGGTTTAGTTTATTGGCCTGTGCTGATGCTGGCGAATTGTACCTTAAAGGCCTCAAAGCAGAGAGTTTACAAGGAGATGCCAAAATCGTCGACATAATGGATAAACTTGGCGTCGAAAGTGAATTTCAAAGCGATGGAGTAATCCTGAGAAAAAAAGAAATTACCGGTTTGTCATCTTTCGACTTTACACATTGCCCTGATTTGGCGCAAACAGTGGCCGTCACCTGTGCATTAACAGGACAAACATCTGATTTTACTGGACTGGAAAGTTTGCGGATAAAGGAAACAGACAGGATCGATGCCTTACAAAAAGAATTGGCTAAAATTGGTGCTTTACTTGAAGAACGAAAACCAGGCGTATTTACCCTTGTGCCTGCAACAATTATTCCCGAAACAGTAAGAATTGCCACTTATGATGACCATAGAATGGCAATGGCATTTATGCCTTTGATAACCAGAACCAAACTGGTAATAGACGATCCTGAAGTGGTAAACAAGTCGTATCCAAGTTTTTGGAAACATTGTTCATTGCTGGAGATTGTACCAGAATATAATAATGAATAGGTTTTTCTTCCAGACTAGCTGAGTCTGAGTAGTTTTGGTAGTTAGATTCAATATAGTGCGTTGAATATTCAAAATAATCCACTTAATAGATTTGATTTTGGAAAAGAAATTAAAAGTTGCAATACAGGGTGTTCTAGGTTCTTTTCATCACCAAGTAGCCCAACAATACTTTGGAGAGAATATTGAAGTATTTGGATACAACACTTTTGAAGAAGTTGCCAAAAATGTTGAAAACCAAGTAGTGGATGTGGCTGTTATGGCCATAGAGAATTCTATCGCAGGTGCTATCTTGCCTAATTATGATATAATAGACAGACACGAACTTTTCGTCTCAGATGAGTATTATTTACCCATCTCACACAATCTAATGGCTTTGCCTGGACAGGAATTGTCAGCAATTACTGAAGCCAGGTCGCATCCCATGGCATTATTGCAATGCAAAAAGTTTTTTGCTGAGCATCCATCTATAAACCCAATAGATGATGTTGATACGGCCTATGTCGCCAAGATTATTTCAGAGCAAAAGATCAAAGGTTTAGCCGCAGTGGCAAGTCCAAAAGCCGCGGAATTTTATGGGTTGGAACTGTTAGCTGAAAATATTCAAACGGTTAAAAATAACTTTACCAGGTTTATAATTCTGCAAAAAGACAAGCCGGTAAGTGATGCGGCACCAACCAAAGCCAGTTTGAAGATTACAATTAAAAATCAAAAAGGAGGTTTAGCTAAATTGCTAACTGTTTTGAGTGATAATGACCTTGATTTGACTAAAATTCAGTCTATCCCTGTGATGAGTAAGCCTTGGGAGTATTCATTTTTTATCGATACACTTATTTCTGATGTTGAGAAATTTAATCATGCGATGGATTTAATCGCCTCTGAATACGGTTCGGTTAAGATTTTTGGAACATATCAAAGCAGAAAATAATGAAAGGTTTTTCCGATAGGTTAGGAGAAGTTAAAGAATACTATTTCTCTAAAAAACTAAAAGAGGTCCAACAACTTAGAGAAAGTGGGAGGCCGATTATCAATATGGGGATAGGTAGTCCTGACCTTCCGCCAGATGATAGTGTTATTGAAGCATTAAAGCGGACAGCATCCTCTCCCTCTGCACATGGGTACCAATCTTATCAAGGGACCAATGAATTGAGAAATGCCATCGCCGCGTTTTATGCAAGGAATTATAGTGTAACCCTTGATCCTTCTTCTGAAGTTTTGCCTTTGATGGGGTCTAAAGAAGGAATCATGCACATTTCAATGGCTTTTTTAAATGAAGGTGATGAGGTTTTGGTGCCCAATCCTGGATATCCTACTTACACCTCAGTCACCAAACTGCTAAATGCCAAGCCCATTTATTATTCACTTAATGAAGAGGATAATTGGGAACCAGACTGGGAGGCATTGAGTCAAGCAGACCTTACGAAAGTAAAATTAATGTGGGTGAATTACCCTCATATGCCTACGGGTGCAATAGGGAGTGAAGCCTTATTTATTAAGCTTGTGAATTTTGCGAAAGAGAACAATATTCTGTTGGTTCACGACAATCCTTATAGCTTTATTCTGAATGAAGAACCTAAAAGTTTGTTGGAAATACCTGGCGCAATAGATCATGCCTTGGAATTAAATTCTCTTAGCAAAACATACAATATTCCAGGATGGAGAGTAGGCATGTTGGCTGGTAGAAGTGATTACCTAGCTGCTGTACTGAGGGTTAAGAGTAATATGGACTCCGGTATGTTTTTAGGGATTCAAGAAGGGGCTGTTGCTGCTTTGAACTTAGGCAATACCTGGACCCAGTCTATGAATAAAGTTTATTCTAGAAGGAAAGACCTTGTATTGGAAATGGCCAAGTTATTGCAGCTTAAAGTCCAGAATGATGCTGTTGGTTTATTTGTATGGGGTAAAGTCTCCGAGGGTAGAACGGCTACCGATCTAGTGGACCAACTGCTTTATGATTTCGATATTTTCATTACACCGGGGCTTATTTTTGGTAGCAATGGAGCATCCTATGTTCGGTTTTCATTATGTGTAGGAGAGGATAAAATGGAGGAAGCCATTACAAGGTTAAAAAACTATAAAATGCCATGAAAAAAATACATATCATAGGTTTAGGCCTGCTGGGTGGATCTTTCGCACTGGCAGCCAAGAAAATTTTTCCTGAATTAGAAATCACTGGTTTCGATTCGAACAGTGAAAGTTTAGGTGTAGCTGTGGAAATGCAACTAATATCCAAAGCTCTACCTGAGCCAGATAAGGATACAGATATTGTGATTTTGGCAACACCTGTGGATACCTTGTTTGAAATTTTAGATAAGACACTTTCGAAGGTAGGAGAGAAAACTTTGGTAATGGACTTTGGTTCCACAAAAGACCAACTTTGCCAACAGGTAAGTCAGCATCCCAAAAGGGCACAATACTTAGCAGTTCATCCGATTGCTGGAACAGAAAACTCAGGCCCCAAAGCAGCACAAGTGGATCTTTTCGACGGGAAGGTCATGATCATTTGTGAAATGGAAAAGACAGATGTTCACCTTAAGAAGATGGCTTATGATATTTTTGATGCTTTAAACTTACGTTTACGCTTCATGGATCCAAGAGACCATGACCTTCATTTGGCATTTGTTTCTCACCTGTCCCATGCGACCTCCTTTGTATTGGGAAAGACGGTTATTGATAAAACTGCAGATGAGAGAAATATTTTAGATATGGCTGGCAGCGGGTTTGCCTCTACTGTGAGATTGGCTAAAAGTTCTCCTGAAATGTGGGGACCAATTTTTTTGGAAAATAAAACCAATGTATTGGAAGCCTTGGACAGTTATATTGACCATTTGACAGCCTTTAGAAATAGAATTGCAAATGATGATTCTGAAGGGTTAAAGGTCGATATGAGAGAAGCCAATAAAATTAGGAATATCTTGGATTTTAAGGAATAAATTGAAAGTATGGTAATAATAGTTGATTAATTGTGGTTTTGTTGTAAATTGGTATATATGCATTTGACTTTAGATACTGAATTCGCGACATTAAAACAAGTATTGGTTCATAGGCCTGGAAGAGAAATAGATAGGTTAACACCATACAATAAACACTTACTGCTCTTTGAAGATGTTCCTTACTTAGAGGAAATGCAAAGAGAACATGATGTTTTCACACAGCTTATACGGGAAAAATGTGGTGCCGAGGTTTATTATTTTGATCAACTATTGGAGGATATTCTTGAGGACAATGAGGTGAGAAGTAACTTGATTCGGGAAGCGTTGGCAGTTTCTCGATTGGGGCATTTGAGCGATGAACTTCTAGGAGTACTAACTCAAGAGCAATGTGTACAAGCCCTTATAGCTGGTATCAAGGTGCATGAAGTTAGAGGCAGAATGAGTGCTGCAGCATTGTCTGACCTTTTGGACTTGGCATTTTTAATTCCCCCATGTCCAAATTTGTATTTTCAACGGGATACCGCCGCCATATTACCAGGAGGCATGATTTTTTCAAGTATGCGGTTGGATCAACGTCAAAGGGAGTCTAATATGGTAAGGCAGATTTTTGAAAATCACCCTTTGTTTAAAGATAAAATCCATCAGATATATCCCAGAACAACACACAATAATACACCGTCGATCGAAGGAGGAGATGTGATTATTTTATCCAACAAAGCAGTTGCAATTGGGTGTTCTGAGCGTACCGATGAAAAAGCGGTCTATCATGTTGCTAAAAATCTTATTGCAGATGGTCTTATAGAAAGGGTCTATGAAATTCATTTGCCCAAGAAAAGAAATTTCATGCACCTGGATACTGTTTTTACCATATTAGATAAAAATAGAGTGCTTACTTACCCTGATGCGCTTCAGGCTGTTCAACACATATCGGTCTATACCAGGAAAGAAGAAGATAGCGAACAGGTTAATATCAAAAGAAAAGTATTGAAAAAAAACTTAAGAGAAGTACTCAGAATGGAAATTCCTTATCTGGAAATAATAGGTACTGATAAGGTAAGCCAGGAATATGCGCTTAGAGAACAATGGTTTGATGGAGCCAATGTGTTTACAACTGGCCCTGGTCAGGTTATCTCATATAATAGGAATAAACACACAAATAAAGCTTTAAAAGATTATGGTGTGGAAGTGTTGGAAATGCCTTCCTCAGAACTTTCCAGAGGGTTGGGTGGGCCAAGGTGTATGAGTATGCCAATTGCCAGAGAGGCAGTTGTATAAGAGGATAGGTGATTAAAACCGAAATGTGAAATAACTCCTTTAGCCAATAAGCCCTGTTAAAAATCAGTCACTTCCTTGCTGATTTCAATTTCACCATAGCGGTGCTATGCTAAAATCTCCAAACAGCCTGATTTTCTTTCGATTACAACACCCATCACGAATTCTATTACATGATCCGGGTTAAAGTTGACCCCCTACTTCGGTTTATATTAGAAACTATCAAAGAAGGACCTTCTTCTGGATACTTTGAGATCCCTAAGGATGCTTGATTTTACCCGAATATCAATATTGTAAGAGGTAAACCTTCCGAAAGGCACCCAATTAACATTCATTTGCCAGCAATGCAGGTCTCTTGCGATGCCTATCATGGTTTGAGTAATCTTAGCAGTAGATAGATCGTAGCCACTTGTGAAATTGATCTTCCATTTGTCTGATAGACTAAGATCACCGGATATATTTATTGCTTGGGTGACGTTTTTAGTCCCTGAGGCAGCCTTATTATAGCTCAGATTGTAACTATAGGTCATGTTCCAAGGTATTGACCAGTCTATATACTGGCTTGGGTCATTGGCTATTCTATTGATTTCATTTTCAACAAAATCATTCATTTGACCCCCTTGATTTAAAAACTCATTGGTGAGATCATCACGCACCTCTCCTGGAGATTGTTCTGTCTTACTAGGGTTTACACTCCCGTTGATGTTAAGAGAAGCCCTTCTGATAACACCAAGTCCTTGGCCTTTTTTCCAAGCAAATTCATTGATTCTCCTAGTGGTTACAGTTTCTCCATTGGTAAAGGTGCCTGTAGCATAAGGATCAAAAGTGGCATTTAGGTTGACAGAAAGCCTTTTGTCGAACAATGAGGTTCTTGTATTAAAATTGAACGGAGCAAGATTAAAGGAGTCTACGGCAAAGTTGTAATTGGTAGACACGTTTAGGGATTGGAGAATGGGGACTTTCTTTGTAGTAGCTTCTGCAGTATCACTTTCTGTCTTAAGTTTAGCTTCCAGCGTGTTTCTGATGTTGATGCTAAGTGATTTTGATTCTCCCAATGGAGCACCACCATAGATAAAACCTTGAAACCGAGATAGACGTTGAATGGTGCCACTGGCGTTGGTTTGCACTTCTTGGTAGTAACCATACTTAGGATCTGAAAAATCAGGAGTACTTGTAAACCCAAAGGTAGGTTGCATGTGGTGCCTGATGGCTTCTATTTTAGATCCTTTTTTGAAGGTGTAAAAACCATACACATTGGTAGAGAGGTTAAAAGAACTATTGTAATAATTTACCCTATTGAAGCCACTTTCCAAAATTTGATCTAGCCGTTCTTCCTGTGGGTTGTAATAGTAGTTGATTCTGTCCAAGTACCAGAGTTCAGTAAAATTCATAGAGGCAGTACCTGTAAAGAACCTAAAGAGGCTAAAGTTTGATGAAATAGGAACGGTATTCCTAAATCCATTGTCAGCATCTCTTAAGAGTTGGGGGAGGTTGGCTAAATTAAATGGAATTACATCTGGAGTAGAGGTTAGTCCAAGTTCTTCAAGTTCCTGCTGAAGGTTTGGGTCAACGCCCAATTCTGTGGTAATCCGGTTATTTATAGAGTTTTGGGCATTGAAATTCCAAGAGACATTCAGCGTTTTTAAGGGTTCGAATTTAATGTTTCTAAACGGATTTTGCCTGTTCATATTTATGGCCACATCCGGTAATAACAAATTTACTTCGTCAGTTACCTGATTTTGAGAATGCCTTAAGTTAGCGGACATACTGAACGGTGTCCCTGTAAAAGTCTTGCTATAAGATATGTTAGAGGAAAAATCTGATTGTTGATTTTGTTGGTAATTCCCTTGGTTAAGAATGTTGTCGTTGTAGGATTTGGTACCAAAATTTGCTGAGGCCGAAAACCTGGAATTGCCTCGGGTTTCTGGCGTGTGATTCCACCTAAACCAAAAAGCATCGTATTCCAAAGGTACTTCAGCAGTTTCGGGGCTTTGGAACTTTTGATAATCAATATTTAATCCACCCTTAAACCTGTATCTTTTGTTATAGACCGAAGCCGTTTTCATCCCGTACCCACCTTTGGAAAACACTTCTCCTGTCACCCTGGTGTGGACATAATCATTGAAAGCAAAGTAATAGCCAAAATCCCTAAGGAAGAAACCTCTTCGTTGTTCCTCTCCATAAGAAGGGAAAATAATACCAGATGTTTTTTCTTCAGGAGTATCAGGGATAATACCAAAGGGAAGTCCCAATGGTGTTGGGATATTGTTGAAGTACAAATTAAATGGTCCTGAAATAATGTGTTTGCCCCGTACAGATTTAATTTTGGAGGAAGAAATATGCCAATGTGGTTCCACCAAGTCACAAGTGGTATAAAATCCCTTGCTCAAGTATACAGAGCCTTCACTGTCTTTTTTGACTATTGCGCCTCGAAGTAGCCCTTCGTCTTGTTGGGTAACCACATCTGAAATGATGGCCTTTTGACTTTTGAAATTGTAGCGCATCTCCTTTCGGATTTCATATACACTATTGCCTTCCTTAAACATAGGGGTGCCTTGGGCAACGCCAAGGCTGTCTTTCAATCCGGAGGCATAGAGTTCATTTTTTTTCCAATCAATAGCAATATAATCTGCATCCAAACGGATATTTCCATACTCAAACCATGCACCTTTATATAGAAATACTTTATTTTGTGCAAAGTCCGTGATGATACTATCTTCGGCGTAATAATTGATTGTGGTTTGAATATCACCTTTTGGTTGATTTTGGGTAGAATCTAAATCCGCCGCGGTGATAAGGAGAATGCTGTCTGGGAGTACCGGCAATAAGGTATCTAGCCTAACTTCAGGATTCCCTAAGGTATCTGGAGGTGTAAGTTCTAGTTCAGAAGATCTTTCATTACCGGATTCTTGAGCCAAGACAGTATGCCCAAAATAGGTGAGCATACAGATGGAAAGAAAAACGTTCTTTATTATCTGCACCAATAATTTCTGTTTGCTATAAAAATCATTAAATTTTCGGTAAAGTTAAGGTTATTAACGTTTATGAAACGAACCAAGTTGAAAAATATTCTTATAATTTCATTGCTCTTCATTACAGGTGTTTCAGTGGGATTTATTCCGCCTGTTGAGGAAAAGGCAGAATTCAAATTAAGAAGGATAGTTATTGATGCCGGTCATGGAGGAAAAGATCCTGGGACGATAGGTAAAACCTCGCAGGAAAAGGATGTCGCTCTAGCGATTGCCCTGAAGGTTGGGGGGTATATTTCTGAGCTACTACCTGATGTGGAGGTCATCTATACTCGGAAAACTGATGTTTTTATTGAACTCAAAGAGCGGGCAAACATTGCCAATAGAAATAGAGCAGATTTATTTGTTTCGATTCATTGTAATGCCATTTCTTCTCCCAATGCCTACGGTACAGAGACCTATGTTATGGGGAGTAGGAATTTCAATGCCAATTTTGAAATTGTGAAAAGAGAGAATGCAGTAATTTTATTAGAGGATGATTATCAAGAGAACTATGAAGGGTTTGATCCTAAATCCCCTGAATCCTACATGGTATTTAACCTGATGCAAAAGGCATACTTTGCCAATAGTCTTTCCTTGGCAGAAAAAGTTGAGACCGATTTGAAAACACGAGTTAACAGACATTCCAGAGGTGTAAAACAAGCGCCCTTTTATGTTTTGTGGACGACCAGTATGCCTAGCATCTTAATAGAAACTGGTTTTCTCTCAAATCCTTCAGAAGAAAAGTACCTAAATAGCAAAAGTGGACAAACCTATGTGGCTTCAGGGATATTTAGAGCGATAAAGGCTTATAAAGAAGAATTGGAAGCTATTTGATATAGATTTTTTCATGTTAGCACTTTAATATTCCTTCAAAATTGAATGTCACCTGTAATATATTGCTGAAATTTTGTAAATTTGGTTAATAGAATTGTGAGGTTTATTAGAGATTGAATATTCAGATGACAGATAAAGAATTAAATGCTCTTGTGTCTTTGTTGGATGATGGGGATCAGGAAATAAAAGAACATGTTAGAGGTAAAATAATTTCTCTTGGCAATGAAATCATCCCTTTTCTTGAAAGTAAGTGGGAGGGTTCATTTAATCCTGAATTGCAAAAAGAAATCGAAGAGATCGTCCATGACATGCAATTAAACTTGCTTATGGAAAGGCTTACCAATTGGAAAAACTCTGAAGAGAAAGAGTTACTTGAAGGACTGTGGATTATCAATACCTACCTCTATCCGGAACTGGAATTTGAACAGCTCAACGCCCTCATGCAGCAAATTTATTTTGATGTTTGGACTAACTTCAAAAACGAATTATCCGTTTATGATAAAATAAAATTAATCAATAATGTGATGTTCAATGATTTGAAGTTTTCCGCCAACACGAAAAACTTTCATAGTCCTTCGAACAGCATGATCAAAACGGTTTTGGAAACCAAAAAAGGGAATCCTATTAGCCTTTGTTCCGTTTATTTATTGGTAGCCAAGAAACTTGGCTTGCCAGTTTATGGGGTAAATTTGCCTAACCTCTTCGTGTTGACCTATCAATCAGGTAAATTTAAATTTTATATCAACGCCTTTAATAAGGGGCTTATTTTTACTAAACAAGATATAAATAATTACCTAGACCATTTGAAATTGGACCCCAAGCCAGAATACTATGAACCATGCGGAAACATTGAAATCATAAGGAGAGTGATTCGTAACCTCATCTATTCCTTCGAAAAAATTGGGGATTTGGATAAATCCAGAGAGGTCAGTCAAATGCTAAAAATAGTGAACCAAAATTAAGGCAAAAACCTAATATTGCAACCAACGGCTCTGGTAATGGTAGGACTAGGGCGATCTCTTTTTATTATGTCATCCAATGCAGTTTCAAGATAATGTACAGTTGCACTTTCCATCGCTTGCGCGTTGTTGTCAATGGCACCTCTGTAAGCCACGCTGTATCCGGTAGGCCCTGAGGTGATTATAACTACTTCAGGGATTTTTTTAACTCCTGTCATTTTGGTAAAAGCCTGATCTGTGTCCATAAGGAATGGCAGTTTGTTGGTTTTAGCAAATGCCAATGAACTAAGTTTTTCCAAGCTTTCATCTTCCTGGCCAGCATGAGGGTTTACCAAGGCAAATGAGATATTGGATTGGGCGTATTTTTCTTTCAGAGCCTTTATTCTGGTGTTGTATAGTTTTGGATAAGGGCATTTGAGTGTGTAAAAAATAAAAACCTGGGCATTGGAGGTCTTGTTTTTCTCAAGGGAATATTCTTGACCAGAAATAGCATCAACCATTTCTAAATTGGAAATCTTTTGCCCGTATAAGGCCGAAGCCCAAAGAATACAAAATAGAAAACACCCAAAAAGCTTATTCATCTCTAGTTGTTTTAGTGACAATCATAAATATAAGAAAAATCACCAAACAGTATAGGTTAGAACCATATCGTTTTCTGAATGAACCACGACTTGGTAGTAATGATCGGAAAAATCAGAGCCGTGTATTTTACCATTAATAATTTTATCGTTTGCTGTGAAAGGGGCTAAAATAATATTCTGTCTTAGGCTAATGCCTTTTTTTCCTTGGCATTTAAAGATGCTTTCTTTTACCGACCAAGCCATTGTATACAATAAGGGGTCTTTGCCTAAAAAGTCTATTTCTAAAGGATCAAGGTATTTTGGCCCTAGTGGCACTGTTTTTTCTCTGACGCTTTCCAGGTCAATTCCTACAGGCATATCCTTGTGAAATATTGCTGCAGCACAATCACCGTGATGGGTAAGTGAAACATGTCCTGTTCCATCCATAGAGTGAGATTTGCCATGTTGATCTTTATAAAAGCCAGGGTAAGGTAATTCCAGGTTGTCCAAGGTGTTTTTTATGGCTAATCTTGCAGCCTTCCATTCTTTTCTTTTTTGTGGATGGCCGATATTTGCCAGAGATAGTTTTTCTCTGAAACTTAAAAAGTCCATGGAACTGTTTTCGGAGGATTTAATATTGTTGATGGCAAAAGCAGATAAAGGGCTAATTTTTTCTATTTTTGTTAACATAGTAACTTAAAGGCAACTGAGTGGTAATTAGGTTTTGCAATATATGTCAAATATTCAAGTAAGTAAACTTAACACATTAAGAGGTCATAATCATTCTGTTTTTGCACTTGCCATTGGTTGCTTGCCCCACCTTATATACACTGGGTCAGGAGATGGGATGGTGGTGGAATGGGATCTTTCTCGTCCTGGAGATGGGCTTTTATTGGCTAAATTGCCCAGTTCAGTTTATGCTTTGGAAGTAGATGAACAAAGAAATTTGCTATTTATTGGGCAGAATAATGAGGGGGTTCATGTTGTCGACCTAAAGAGTAAAAAGGAGATTTGGTCTCTAAAAATCACTTCCCATTCCATTTTTGATATAAAAGTAATTGATAATTTATTGTTGGTAGCCACAGGTGATGGTGTGTTGGTAGTTTTGGATATAGACGAAAGATCTATTGTTCGCCATATTAAAATCAGTGACCAGTCTTTACGCGTATTGGCAGTTTCTCCAGATAAGCGTCAGATAAGTGTAGGTGCCAGCGATAATATGGTAAAAGTTTTTGATTTAGAAAATTGGAAACCATTAGCGAAATTGCAGGGACATATAAAATCAGTGTTTGCCTTGTCTTACAGCCCTGATGGAAAAATACTTGTAAGTGGAGGAAGAGATGCTCAACTTAAGTTTTGGGATCCTTCGAATTTTGAAGAGCTACGGAATATTGCTGCACATATGTATGCAATCAATTACCTTTCCTTTAGAGAGGATGGTAAGTATTTTGTGACTTGTAGTATGGACAAGTCAATGAAAATTTGGGATTCTGAGGCCTTCAAATTGTTGAAAGTAATAGATAAGGCAAGGTATGTAGGTCATGGAACCTCCATCAATAAAGTTTTGTGGATTAAAGATCAAGTAGTAGCCATCAGTGATGATCATACTGTTTCTGTTTGGGAGATAAATATTGGTCAATAACTTCCGATCATAGATCGGCTAAATGACGAAGAAATGAAAATTACACCATTAGATATCCGTCAAAAGACCTTCGAAAAAAATTTCAGAGGCTATGATAAAGATGAAGTTTCAACCTTCTTAAGCTATTTGTCTCAAGAATGGGAAAAGCTTGTAGAAGAGAAAAATGCGCTCAAGGTAAAGTATGAGCATGCTGAAAAAGAAGCTTCCAAATTAAGGGAAGTGGAACAGTCGCTTTTCAAAACATTGAAAACAGCAGAAGACACTGGCGCTAGCATTATTGAACAAGCGAATAAAACAGCAGAATTAATTTTAAAAGAGGCGCAGATGAATGCCGATGCGCTTCATGCAGAATCAAAAGGGAATGCAAGAAGCCTGATAGATCAAGCAGAATCACAATCCAAAAATATTATTGAAGACCTTAAAGAGGATGTCAATCTATTGGTAGAGAATTATGAAAAATTACTAGACCAAAGAGATTATTTATTAAAGAATTTAAAACGTACTGCTTCCGAGACTTTAGAGAACGTTAGAGCAGCGCAGGAGGGATTCACAGAAATAGATTCTGGAATCCATACCCGCTTGGTCAAAGAACTTCAACGGAAGGAAAAACATAACAATTCTTCTGAAAAAGAAGTATCAAAACCAGTTCCTTCTGGAAATACATACATTTGGGAGCAACCTAAAAATCAAGCGGAACCGGAGAAAGAAAGTGTTCAAACTGAAATTGAAAGTATCCCGACTCCGGAAGCTGAAGCGGAAAAGAAGATAGATACTGAAGAAATGGAAAAGCCAGGTGAGGAGCATACCACTTTGCCTAAGAATAAAAACAAGGACCAATCGGGTTCATTTTTTGACCAATTTGAATAATGGGAAAAGTATCACTCGAGGGGATTGAATTTCACGCCTTTCATGGGGTGTTCTCCGAAGAAAAGAAATTAGGCAATCGCTTTACGGTTGATATGCATGTACACACCGATTTCAAGGAAGCCATGCGTACGGATGACCTCAAATACACTGTTGATTATTTTAAGCTTTACCAAATAGCTAAAGCTCATATGCAGGTTCCGGTGAAGTTGTTGGAACATTTAGGGTATTTAATGATCAAAGATATTTTAAAAGCCTATCCTGAAAGTTATGAAATTCAGGTGATAATAAAAAAACATAATCCTGCCCTTGGTGGGGTAGTTAATTTTTCTGTTGTAGAGGTGGTTTACCCTAGAGATTTTCAATAAAGTCGTTTTATGTACACGAAACATGAAATCAAGAAAACCAGACAAGATTTTTGGACTACTTTTGGTCAATATATGAAACCTGTTCCCAATGCTGATGGATCAAAAATCAACTGGAAAAACTATAAAACAGGTGTGAAGCACATGTATTTTAGGATGAAAGCAGAACGAGATTTTGCTTCCATTTCCATAGAAGTTCAACACCCGGATGAGGAGATTAGAGGTTTATTGTTCGATCAATTGATTGCTTTCAAAAGAATTTTTCAACAGGAAGTAGGGGAAGAGTGGGAGTGGATTTCCGATTCGCCAAACGAATGGGGGGAGCTATCAAGCAAAGTGGAAAAAACCATAACAGGAGTAAACGTGATGAGAAAAGATGATTGGCCAAAAATCATATCCTTTCTAAAGCCGCGGATAGTTGCCATTGATGCCTTCTGGGCAAATATGAAATATGGTTTTGAAGGATTGGTTTAATCCTTTAATAAAACTATTTACTGCTTGTCGTGTCTTTTGGGCAGATCAGGATTGGTAAACACAAACCCCCTTGCTTCATTGCTTTCGTGAAAATCCACCTGCATGCCCATCAGGAACATCACATGTTTTTTCTCTATTAGTACTGGCAATCCTCCAATTTCAAATTCCTGGTCACCATCCTTCGTCAGATCAAAACCCAATGCATAGGAAACGCCACCACAGCCCCCACCTTTTACACCTATTCTTAAGGAATATTCGACAGGTATATTCTTGGTGGCCATAATGGATTTGATCTCTTCGAGAGCCTTGGCCGTAATTCTTATAGGAGTCAACATGTGGGATTAAGGAAGTAGCATGGTTAATGGTTCCAAAATTAAAACAGAAAAACAATTGGTGCATAGTAAAACATGACATTATTTTAGATATTGCCAATTAAAACCTTTGAACATGGATTACCTATTTGAACTATTAAAAATAATTATTCCTGCAGGCCTGGTCATTTATGGAATGTTTATTATTACGGTATCATTTTTGAAGAAGGAAAAAGAGATGAAATGGTTGGATATCAAATCCAAAAATTCTGAACAGATTATTCCTTTGCGAATTCAAGCCGGTGAAAGGCTCTGCTTATTGTTGGAAAGAATCTCTCCAAACAACCTTATAAGAAGGGTAAATGGGTCTGACATGCTGGCTGGAGAATTACATAGTCTGTTGATTCAAGAAATTAGAAATGAGTTCAATCATAATTTGTCTCAACAAGTGTATTTTACAGATGATTCGTGGGAGACTTTGCGTTCTGCTGTGGAGCAAACCATTTCACTTATCAACCAAGCTTACCAGCAAGTAAGTCAGGATGAAAGGAGTCTTGAGTTGTCAAAAAAAATATTTCAACTCGCAATGGAAACAGATCAGGATAGCATAGGAGTCGCCCTAAAAAAAATCAAAGATGAAATACGCATTTACTACTGACCTAAACACTAAAAAGCAATAAATTCACATGGACAGTTATACATCAGGTCAAAGCCTCTTTGAGAAGGTTAAAGCCATATACCTAAACAGGGCTGAGCACATTGCGGGTACCGAGAAAAAGTTGAGCAGTTTGCTAGTGAAAGTAAATAGAAAGTGGCAAGAGCTTTCTCAAAACCCAACTTTTGCACAAGTCAAATTTCAAGTTGAAATTTTCATAAGAATGATTAAGGCCCATATGAGCAAGAAATATTCAGGCCTGTCAAATAGGTCATTGGGTTTGTTAGTCCTTGGCTTGTTTTATTTTGCACTTCCCACTGACCTAGTGCCGGATTTTATTCCTTTTGTAGGTTATGTAGATGATATAACCGTTTTGCTCGCTATTTTCAAAAGCCTTCAATCGGACATAGAGAAATTTTTAGACTGGGAAAAAAATCAGGATTTATGAGTCACATCGCTTTTGTTTCCGGTGCTTCCGGTTTGGTGGGGATACAACTTCTCCATCAGCTTTTTAAGAATGAAGCCATTGATTGGGTCGTGACCTTCGGAAGAAGGGAATTAGCCCTTAAACATCAAAAACTGGTTCAGGTAGAGGTTGATTTTGAACATTTGGATAAAGTCGACCTGGAAGAAGAAGTTAGGAAGCAGAATATGGGTGGTGATAAGCAATCCTTGTTAAAGGGACTTAGTGAGGCCTCTACATCGATTATCGCTTTTAGCGCCTTAGGAACTACCATTAAAAAGGCGGGGTCTAAAGAGAATTTTCGACGAATAGACCATGATTATGTTCTGGATTTTGCAAGAATGTGTTTGAGGTTAGGAGCTAGTAAATTCATGTATGTAAGTGCCATTGGAGCGGATGCTCAATCAGCAATTCTTTATAATAAAGTAAAGGGTGAGGTTGAAAATGGTTTAAAGCGAATGAATTTTAATTATGTTGGCATTTTCCAGCCTTCCATATTATTGGGGGAAAGAAATGAAAACAGGCCTGGGGAGGAAATAGGTAAAGTAGTCATGAAGTTTGTTACCTTCTTTGGGCTTTTTAGTAAGTATAAACCGATTTATGATCATCAGGTGGCCAAAGCTATGGTGCAAAAAGCGCTGAACTTAAATCTCACAGGAAATGAGACCATCACGTCTTCTGAGATGCATAAAATGACACAATGATTGTAGTATTACAAAGAGTAAAAAAGGCTTCAGTGAGCATTGATGCCAATGAAAAATCAGCGATTGGCCCAGGTTTGTTACTATTTTTAGGTATAGAAACAGCAGATACCTCCGAGGATATTTCTTGGATATGTAGAAAGGTAGTAAATATGAGAATCTTTACTGATCAGCACGGGGTCATGAACGAGAGTATTTTGGAAAGAGATGGTGATGTTTTGATCGTAAGTCAATTTACTCTTCATGCTAGTACTAAAAAAGGAAATAGGCCTTCTTATATCAAGGCCGCTAGGCCTGAAGTCGCTATTCCGCTTTATGACCAATTTATAGAAGAGATGACCAATCAGTTGAAGAAGCCTGTCTCCACAGGAGAGTTTGGTGCTGATATGCAGGTTTCCTTAATAAATGATGGGCCGGTTACAATTATCCTAGATTCAAAAAACAAGGTGTAAATTAGCCCCTTTCTCAAAAAAATAATTCATGGTTGTGTAATCAGGTCAAGTCTTTGATTAGGGCCTGGTCATTAAAAATTAACCTTAACCCTTTCCTTTATCATTCCTTTGCAGCAACCTATTGCTTAGGAGCCAAGAGTTATCACCATTAAATCAGGAAAAATTGATTTTCTCTTCAATCAAGAATAGCTGACGATATGGATGGGGCTTTATGTTTGACCGATTAGATTTAGGGTTTTCCATTTAAGCAAAAAAATATAGAATGAAGAATAAGAATGTGTTTTTAGAAATCAAAGAAGCTACAGTTCAGTCTCTTGGGAAAACCGTGTTCAAAAATTTAAATTTCACAGTTCAAAATGGAGAATCTTGGGCGATTTTAGGAGAATCAGGGAAAGAACGAACCTTGTTTCTAGAAACACTTTTGGGCAGGACTACTTTGGTAGAGGGGAGTATTGAATGGCCATTTGCTGCTGAATACCAGGTAAAACAACGGGACCTAGGAGTGATAAATAGCTTTAGAGATCTGATTGCCTTGGTTTCCCAGAAATACACCTTTCGGAACAAATCCAGCCAGCAAAGCTTTTATTACCAACAACGTTTCAATAGTGCTGAATCTGAGGATACGGCAACTGTAGCCGCATTTCTTAGTGAAGTGGAAATAAAGGGAGAAGGAAATTGGGATCTACCTAATGTTATTCAACTATTTGGCCTTGAAGAATTGAAAAATAAATCCTTAATAAAACTTTCGAATGGAGAGACCCGAAGGTTGGCAATGGCACAAGCCTTGTTGAAAAATCCAAAGCTGTTATTAATAGATATGCCTTTGGTGGGACTGGATGTGGAAACGAGGGCTAGTTTTGAAGGGATACTCAAGTCCATCCAAAAATCAGGGGTTCAGATTATCATGACATCTTCTGCTAGGGAAGTTCCTGAGTCCGTTGATAAGATTGCCTGGATAAGTGGAGGGAAGTTAGCAGTGGTTGAGGATAGGGATAGCCTTATCCCCTTGGAAAATGAGGCCTTTTCAATGTTTGATTTTTCTCCTGAGGTTTTTGATGGATTATTGGAGGACCTGGGAGCGGCTTACTCAGGTCAGGAAATTATAAAAATGAGTAATGTAACCATCAAATACGGTCAAAAAAAATTACTTGATAACCTCTTTTGGCAAGTGTTGCCTGGTGAAAAATGGCTGATAAAAGGCCATAATGGTGCAGGGAAATCAACCCTAATTAGTATAGTGCTTGGTGAAAACCCTCAAGCTTACGCCAATGATATTTCCCTTTTTGGCAGGAGAAGAGGTACTGGGGAGAGTATATGGGATATTAAGCGTCCCATTGGTTTTGTTTCTGCAGAATTGGCCCGGTATTTTCCCGCCAACCAAACTTGTAAAAAGGTGGTGGCTTCTGGTTTTTTTGATACAATGGGACTGTTTAAAAAACTAAACAAAGATCAAGAAATAATTGTGGATAAATGGCTTGAAGCTTTTCGATTGTCTCATTTGAGTGAATTGAGGTTGAGCCAGGTAAGTCTGGAAGAGCAACGTTTTTGTCTTTTGGCCAGGGCCATGATTAAATCTCCAGCTTTGTTAGTTCTTGATGAGGCCTCCCAAGGCATGGATGAAGAGCAAAGAAGTAGGTTCAAGTCTACTATCGAGTTTTTCTGTAAAGAAACGAACTTGACTTTGCTTTTTGTAAGTCATTATAACGAGGATATCCCAGACTGTATAGAGCATACACTTAAATTAAAACAAGGAAAAGCAATTAAATAAGTAGAACCTATGACCATAGAAGAAGCACAAAAGCAAGTAGACGAATGGATTAATACCACAGGAGTGAGGTATTTTAGTGAGTTGACCAATATGGCTATTTTGACAGAAGAGGTGGGGGAGGTAGCACGAATTATGTCACGGAAGTATGGGGAACAATCCTTTAAAGAAAGTGACAAAGAGGTCGATTTGGGTGATGAAATGGCAGATGTTTTATGGGTATTGCTTTGTCTGGCCAATCAAACAGGAATAGACCTTAATAAAGCCTTTGAAAGAAATTTTGAGAAAAAAAACAAGAGGGACAAGGATAGGCATAAGAACAACGAGAAACTGAAATGATTGACAGGACGTTTTGATTTCCGAAATAGTTTATAGACTATGCGATTTCGGGTTGATAATTTCAAACTGCTTGATGTTTACTATCGATTGCATCGTCCCTCTGTTGAGGGACGAAAATTTCTTCACAAGGTGGTTCAAATAGGGATTGAATGTAAGCGTCAATATGGCTTTATTTTCTCCCCTACAGCAATTTTTCCCTTATCCAAAGCGATAAGGTTTTGGCCAAATAATATCTTCCCACCGACATTTCTGTATTGTGCCAAAGTCTTTAATGGCTCCTTGCCTTTTGTTCCTGTTTCTTGGTTAATGGTTGTCATTACGCATCTTGCGCAAGGTTTTGTGACTCTAAACCTTAGCTGACCTATTTGAATGTCTTTCCAATCATCTTCAGCGAAAGCCTGCCCACCCGTAAAAACTATATTTGGACGGAACCTTGTCATTGGCAGTGGTTCTTTCAGTTTACTATTTAGATCGTCCAGTGAGGATTGACCAATAAGGAGAAATGGCATACTGTCTGCAAAGCTCACATGCTCATTGTTAAAGCTGTACTTGTTTTCGATATACCTTTTATTTTCCAGGTCCATTTTTACTAAATGACAATTGACATTTAGCTGGCTTGAAAACCACTTGTCGACTTCAGCAGAAACATGCATTGTGGTTACGGCATCGTCCCAGACATTACTTTTAATCTTTTCACCAGAAAGCTCATCAATAGGTATTTTAATCCTTTCACTAGTTTTTAGGCTGTGATACACAAGGAGATGGTCTTTCTCTAGGGCTACCTGTAGTAGTGCCATTTCGGGTAGGGTACGTTGGGTGAGAAATTTCCCATTCTGATCTACAAGCATCCAGTTTCTATCATATTGAAAACCGGAAACTTCTACATTGGCATCGATTAAATTTATTCCACCCAGAGATTTGATTGGGTAAATGTTGATTTGTGAGATTTTCATTTTGATTGAAAAGGTTGGCTTGTCTTGTTGATGTCGGTTGCTACTAATGCAATATTATGCGAAAAATTGACATTTATAAAGATAACCTGTCATAATTTATGACAATGTGGCATTAATTTCACGAATAATTCACTTGGCACATTGGTTGTTATAGTAGTTTTGTGTTTAAAACGAAAACGACAAAATTTATATAATTATGGGAAAAATTATCGGTATTGATTTGGGTACTACCAACTCATGCGTCGCTGTAATGGAAGGTAATGAACCAGTGGTCATTCAGAACAGTGAAGGAAGAAGAACCACCCCCTCTATAGTGGCATTTTTGGATAATGGAAACGGCGAAAGAAAAGTTGGAGACCCTGCTAAACGTCAGGCAATTACCAACCCAGCAAATACCATTTCTTCTGTTAAGAGGTTTATGGGGAAAAAATATTCTGAGATTTCAGATGACAAAAAGCATGCGTCTTATAAGGTAGAAAAAGGACCTAATGACACTGTGGCTATCAAAATTGGTGACAGGTCTTATACTGCACAAGAACTTTCTGCAATGATTCTTCAAAAAATGAAATCAACTGCAGAAGATTTCTTAGGTCAGGAAGTGACTGAGGCTGTTATTACAGTTCCGGCCTATTTCAATGATTCAGAAAGACAAGCTACAAAAGAAGCCGGTCAAATTGCGGGTCTTGAAGTGAAAAGGATCATTAATGAGCCTACTGCCGCGGCATTGGCATATGGTTTAGACAAGAAAAATGCAGACATGAAAATTGCTGTATTTGACCTTGGTGGAGGTACATTCGATATTTCTGTATTGGAATTAGGTGACGGTGTATTTGAAGTTAAGTCTACTAACGGTGATGTTCACTTAGGTGGTGATGACTTTGATCAAGTGATAATCGACTGGCTTGCAAGTGAATTTAAATCAGAGGAGGACATTGATCTTAAAAATGATCCAATGGCACTTCAGAGATTAAAAGAAGCTGCTGAGAAAGCTAAGATTGAACTTTCAAGTTCTTCTGCAACGGAAATCAATTTGCCTTATATTACTGCTACACAGACTGGACCTAAGCACTTGGTGAGAAGTTTGTCAAGAGCTAAATTTGAGCAATTGTCAGATAGTCTTGTAAAAAGATCTATGGAGCCTGTCCGTAAAGCAATGGCTGATGCTTCTATGTCTCCTTCAGACATTGATGAAGTAATACTTGTAGGTGGATCCACAAGGATTCCTAAGATTCAAGAGGAAGTTGAGAAATTCTTCGGTAAGAAACCTTCTAAAGGTGTAAATCCAGATGAGGTTGTTGCTATTGGTGCAGCAATTCAAGGTGGAGTACTTACAGGAGAAGTGAAAGATGTTCTTTTGCTTGATGTAACACCTCTTTCTTTGGGTATAGAAACAATGGGTGGTGTATTTACCAAATTGATTGAGTCTAACTCAACTATTCCAACTAAAAAATCTGAGGTTTTCTCAACTGCAGCTGACAATCAGCCAGCAGTGGACATTCATGTCCTTCAAGGGGAAAGATCGATGGCCAAAGACAATAGAACAATCGGAAGATTTCAGTTGTCAGATATCCCGCCTTCTCCAAGAGGAGTTCCTCAAATTGAAGTAACTTTTGATATAGATGCCAATGGTATCCTTAATGTGTCTGCCAAAGACAAAGGAACTGGTAAAGAGCAAAAGATCAAAATTGAAGCTTCTTCTGGATTGACAGAGGAGGAAATCGAAAGAATGAAAAAAGAAGCCGAAGCAAATGCTGCTACGGATAAAGAAGAGAAAGAAAAAATCGATAAAATCAACCAGGCTGATAGTTTGATTTTCCAAACAGAGAAACAACTTAAAGAGTTTGGAGACAAATTGTCTGAAGGAAACAAAACCGCAGTTTCTGGTGCTTTGGAACAGCTTAAAGCTGCACATCAAAGTCAAGATCTAGCAGGAATTGAATCTGGAATGGAAGCCTTAAATACAGCATGGAGTGCAGCTTCTCAGGAGATGTACAATGCTACTCAAGGTGCAGAAGGTGGAGCTGGTCAGCCAGGACCTGATGCGGCAACTGAAGACGCTTCAGGTGACGGTGTTTCAGATGTTGATTACGAAGAGGTAAATGAAGAAGATAAGAAATAATATTCTTCGTTTATATAGAATAAGTTAAAAATAATGGTGTCTTCGGTTGTCGGAGATGCCATTGTTTTTATTGTACCTTAGGTTTATTTCCTATACAATAACCAATCTATTAAAGGTCGAAATTGCTTTAGAGGCAGTCATTTCGGCACAATTTTAAGCTTTGTCAATCTGGTGCTAAGGTTTAGTTTCGTATTAGTCTGTTTTGTAGGACTACGATTCTTGATTAGTGACCTATTGCTTAAAGAGGATTTTTATTTCCATACTATTAGCGTTAAATAAATACCGGCATGCAGTTAACATCCGAAAACAAACTTAAAAAACTGATTATTGTTGGCGATCGGCTTTTGATAAAATTAAAAAAGCCAAACCAAAAAACATCCAGTGGGCTTTATTTACCTCCTGGAGTTCAGGAAAAAGATAAAGTTCAACAAGGCTATATTATTAAAGCTGGACCAGGATATCCGATTCCTTTACCTGTAGAAGATGACGAGCCATGGAAAGATCAGGCCGAAAATGTTAAATACATTCCTTTGCAGGCAAAAGAGGGAGATTTAGCCATTTTTCTTTTGAATGGTGCCTTTGAAGTTATGTATGAAGGGGAGAAATATTTTATTGTCCCTCAAAGTGCCATTTTAATGTTGGAAAGAGAAGAAGAGCTTTAGAACAGACTTATTAAGTAAATTATGCCTGTCAGTATCTATTGCGATAAGTGTATATTTCTGAAAAAGGACAATAAGTTGTTGACAGAGATCACTTTAAAATAAGCCTTTTTTTAACTGGGTTCAATTTATTCAGCGTAAAGCTTGGTAGGAATCGATTAATACGAACCTTGTGTCGTGTTTCAAGTCATATATTTTAGTTAAGTGGGTCTTGCCTTTATTGGTGGATCCACTTTTTTTTGTCCAGCTTTATTGACTTGTGAAAAGGGGTATCTGGTAGGTGAGTAGTGAGTTAAACCCGGATTATGTAATAGAATTCGTGATGAGTGTTGCAATCGCAAGAAACTCAGGCTGTTTGGAGATTTTAGCATAACACCGCTATGGTGAAATTGAAAACAGCAACGAAGTGGCTGATTTTAAAGCGATTTCAGCACGTAATAGAATTTCTATTGCCTATTTCGGGTTCAAGCAATTTCTTAGGACAAATAAAATTAGGCGTTCAATTCATTATTAAAACTTAGATAAATGAGCTTTTTGAAGTTTTGTTAACAATTTGCTTGGGTTAAGGGTTTATTGATCTATGTGTTTTACAAAGCAAGGTTGTTTACAATTTCCCTCTCAAAAAGATTTGTATTTTGCATTTCCTTTTATGCTTTCTGCACAATTTTTCAGATTTATTGTGTGTTAAACCAGATTAATTTGTAGTTTAATGGGGATTTTATCACCAAAATGCGACTACATTGATTACTTGTTTCTTAACTAATTAGATTTATAAAAACGTCTATTATAGTTTGACCCGAGAGTGCGGTCTATTGAGATTGCTTGTTCTATTGCAGTTAAATTTTTATCCTAGAAAAACTTTAATTGAAGAAAATGATTACCTCATCTATTTTTGAAAAAATCCCAAAAATTGATCTCCTGAATTTTTTAAAATCTCACTTTAATGAAGGAATATTGAGTTTTACAAAAGAGGAGGAATGGAATGCCGAATGTAATGAGGACATGTTGGCTACACTTGGTTTTTCTGAAGATAGTGGGCTGTTTCCTGGTCTATTTAATTTAATGGAGATTGGAGAAAAAGAACTTTTAATTGCTTTTTTAGAGAGAGCCGAATCTGAGGCCATTCAAAATTATACGATTAAGCTTCACTCGATGAATGGAAAGGTAATGACTTTGAAGCTAAATGGGTTTGGCCTTCCTGATTCCAATGCAGAGAAAGCAAGTGAATTTATTTTTTTTATTGAGAACTTAACTGAAGCTATAGAGAAGGAGAGTTTTCATTACCAATGTAACCTCAAATCCAAGATTTGGTATTGGAGCATCGATCTCGAGAATAATTTACCTGAATGGAGTGAGGTTACCCGTCTTATTCATGAAGTGCCGGATGATTATGTGCCATCGATGGAAGAAGCACTTGACTTTTATAAAGAAGGGAAAAGTAGAGAGGCTATTAAGAAGGCATTTGATAATACTTTAAAGACAGGAGAATCTTATGAGCTTGATCTAATATTAATTACTTATACCAAAAAAGAAAAATGGGTAAGGGCAATTGGTCAGGCAGAATTTATTGATGGAAAGCCCGTAAGAGTCTTTGGAACTTTTCAAGATATACATAGTAAGAAAATTGCTCAGTTAAATTGGGCTGCTGAACAAGAAAAATTTAAATATGCGGTACAGGGGACTAATTTGGGCATTTGGGAGTGGGATATTCAAACTGGTGAGACCATATTTAATGATAGGTGGGCGGAAATTCTCGGGTATAAAGTAAGTGAATTAGAGCCTCTTAATTTTCAAACTTGGGTGGACTTAATGGATCCTGAGGACTTGAAAGTTGCAGAAACCAATTTGAAAGCCTGTTTTGAAGGGAAAACCGATTATTATGAATGTGAATTCAAAATGAGGCATAAGGATGGATCCAGCAGGTGGATTCATGCAAGGGGGAAGGTAATATCCTACACAGATGATGGTGAGCCAAAAATAATGTTTGGAACCCATCAGGACATTAATTTCTCAAAGTTAAAGGTCCAAAAACAAGCTATTTTTATTTCACAGGCACCTATTGCAATAGCAATGTTTGATAGGGAAGTTAAATACCTGGCAGTCTCCGAAAAATGGTTGTCAGATAATAAAATTGAAGACCAGTCTGTGATAGGGCGGTCTCATTATGAAGTTTTTCCTGAGATAGATGAGGATTGGAAAAGAATCCATAGGGAATGTCTTGCGGGTGCAACCAGAAGTAAAAAAGAGGATAAATTTGTAAAAGATGATGGTACTGTTCAGTGGTTGTCTTGGGAAGTGAAGCCTTGGTATGATGAGGAAAACAATATTGGAGGTATAATCATGAATACTGAGGATGTTACAGAAAATAAGATTGTGAGCGAAAAGCTATCGATTTCTTTAAATGCCTTTCAAAGGAATTTTGAGAATGCGGGGATTGGAATGGCCATCGTGTCTATAGAAGGGAAATGGCTTAATGTCAATGACAAAATCTGTGATATGATTGGATACAGTAAGTCAGAATTTCAAGAACTGACTTTCCAAGACATAACCCATCCTGATGATTTGGCTTCTGATCTAGCTTTCCTTAAAGAGGTAATAGCCGGTAAGAGGCAGACCTATCAGGTACAGAAAAGGTATGTTCATAAAATGGGGCATGAAGTTTCTGCCATTTTAGTCGTTTCGGTTGTGAAAGATACCAATAATAAAATCTTGTATTTTATCTCGCAACTTATAGATATCACGGCCTTAAAAAATGCGCAAAACCAAATTTCTACGCTTCTCCAAACAACACAGAAACAAAATGATCGCTTGAAAAATTTCGCTCACATAGTTTCTCATAACTTAAGGTCACACTCTTCAGGAATGAACATGTTACTTGAGTTATTGGAATTTGAGCACCCAAATTTATTTGACATGGAGATTATTGGTTTACTTAAAAAAGGAGGAGTCAATCTTTCAGAAACCATTGAACACTTAACAGAAATAGTAAACATAAACTTAAATGAGACTGCGGAATTGGAGCGTGTAGAATTGTCTAATATTATAAATAAAACGATTGAGAGTGTTTACCCTATCGCCATGCAGGAAGGAGTGGAGATAATAAATGAAGTGAAAAGTGAAGTGCATGTGTCAGGTTTTTCGGCATATATTGAAAGTATAGTGCTAAATTTTGTCACGAATGGGATTAAGTACAAGTCGCAAGAAAGAGATAGTTATTTAAAAGTTCGCCTAAAATTTCACGAAGATACAGTTGAAATTCAATTTGAAGACAATGGTTTAGGAATTGACCTTGAAAAAAATGGAGAATCTTTGTTTGGTATGTACAAGACTTTTCACAGACATAAGGACTCTAGAGGAATAGGCCTATTTATCACTAAAAATCAAATTGAGAGTATCGGTGGAAGTGTGAGTGTGGAAAGTAAAGTAGGAGAAGGGGCGCTATTTAGCGTGTTTCTTCTTAAAGATGATAAAAATTAATAACACTTTGATGTTAAGTGATAAAAGTTGAGAACAGAGCAGTTGTTTGCATTCATCTGCTTAAAAATAAAAGCATAAAAAAAGCCATGGTAACATTGTTAACCATGGCTTTTTTTATGCTTGAAGTTTTATCTCTTATCTTAGATTAGAAGGAGAACACACCTGCGACTAAGAATGAAGCTAAATTTTTAGAGCTTTGGTAATCATTGTTGATAAAGAAATTATCAGACATCATATCCAGTCTAGTTTCTGGGATAATGGTAAAGTTATCTGTGATTTTGATGTTTCCAGAAAGGGTGCCTGCTACCACTCTGCCATCACCAACTGTATTTAAACCAACAACACCATCAAGTCCATCATTGAATACTTTGAAATATTCTCCTCTTGCTCCAAGGGAAAATTTATCAGAAGTGGCAAATTGTAAGTAACCAGCAACTCCATAAAAACCATATCCATCTCCTGTGGCATCCTGTATAGATGTACCACTATACATTTGGCCAGCAGCGGTAGTGTTATAGGTAGTGTTAAGTCCTAGATACAAGGTTTCTGTGACGTCATAACCAGCTGTAAGGTCGATTTGAAAAGTGTTTCCCATAGAGCTTGGACCGAAAGAAGGTAAAGTGTTCATATCTAGTTTTCCATCTTGGTCTCCATACAATACGTTTAAGTATGTTCCACCTGCATCAGTAGAATAACCCAGTTGCCCACCAAATGTGTAAGAACCGTAAAAGTTGAATTCCGTCATATCTGTAGGATTCATGATAGCAGCCATTAAAGACCAGTTGTCAGAAAGCTGGAAGTCAGCTTTTAGTCCTGTATGCGAGAATGGTCCATATGAAAACATATAAGAAGTGGAGTAGTTGAAGTTTCCAGTTGGAGAAATAACTTCATAGCCTAAATAAGTGTTGAAATTACCAAGCGTGAAAGTAACCGCATCACTTACATTGTAGTACATGTAAAGTTGGTTTACAATTTGAGAACTACCGGCCATTCCACCAGCGTAAAGCGGAGATCCGAAAACGGCATCTTCCCCTCTAGGTCCGAAAACCAAATCAGCAACAAAACCGACTTTTTCACCTTCATAAGTGGCAATTACATTTGCCATTCCCAATGAAAATCCAGATAAGTTGGCAAATGAAGTGGCAGGAGCCTGCGCAGCATCACCCTTGTTCGGTGCATTTAAATTACTTCTAAAGTAGGCGTCTACTGAGCCTGAAAGTGCAAATTTTGATTGGGTTTCTTCTGTCTCCTGAGCCAAGATAAATGTAACTGGCAATAAAAATAGGATTGTTAATATTGTATAAAATCTTTTCATCTGTATTTTGATTGAATTTGAAAATATAATTAGAACCAATGGGTGCCTGCTCTTCTAGTTTGTGCTTAGAATCGCAGGACCCTGGTTAAAGTTTTGATTGAAATCTATTCGTCATAAACGATAGTGTAACCTCTGATACCGTGCTCATGACTATCAAGTCCGGATATCTCATGTTCTTCAGATACTCTTATTCCTATTGTCTTCTTCAATACGAAAAAGATAGCAAGTGCAGAAAAGAAGGCTACCACGCCACAGATAACGATACCTATTAGTTGAGTTAAAACGGTGTGCTCAGGATTGTTAGAGAAAATACCAACTGCTAAGGTTCCCCAAATACCGCAAGTAAGGTGGACAGAAACAGCACCAACCACATCATCAAGTTTTAATTTGTCAAGTAAGATTGCTGACAATACCACAAGTATACCTGCAATAAAGCCTATCAATAGTGCGTATATGGGATTGATAACATCAGCGCCTGCTGTTATACCAACTAGTCCAGCGAGGATTCCATTCAATACCATCCCTAAATCAAGTCGTTTGAAAGCGATATAGGCAGCGAAAAAACCTCCTAGTCCACCTGCACAAGCCGCAAGAGATGTTGTTACAAGTACGAAAGACACTAATCCAGGATCAGCAGAAAGAACAGAGCCTCCATTAAATCCAAACCAACCTAACCAAAGTAGGAAAACACCAATCACTGCCAAAGGAACACTTGATCCTGGCTTTTCTATTGTTTTACCATTTACATATTTACCTATACGAGGACCTACCATAATAACTCCAGCTAATGCTCCCCAGCCACCTACAGAATGAACCAAAGTTGAACCTGCGAAATCATAAAAGCCCATGGCGTCAAGAGCTCCTCCGCCCCATTTCCAGCTACCAATTATTGGATAAACCATTCCAACAAAGATCACTGTGAAAATTAGATAAGCCCAAAGCTTAACTCTCTCTGCAATAGCGCCTGATACAATTGTAGCGGCAGTAGCAGCAAACATGGCTTGAAAAAGAAAGTCTGTCCAGTAAGTGTATCCAGCGTCTGCATATTCAGTGCTAACATCTGCACTTGCAGGGCTAAACCAGAACATGCTCCATCCGGCACTGTCAAAACCAAACCAACCTGGAACGTCAAATCCAGGGTACATTAGGAAAAAGCCAAGTAAGCCGTAAGACAAAATACCTATAATAGGTGTTACTGTATTTTTAAAAAGAATATTAACAGTATTTTTTGCCTGGCCAAAACCAGCTTCTACACCGGCAAACCCAAGGTGCATAATGAATACAAGAGCCGTAGCCAGCATCATCCAAACATTGTTTGTTGTAAGGAGGTTCTGAGCGATTGCGTCGGCATAGTCAACTCCACTAGAACTGACTTGTAATAAAGGTGGTAAAATGTTTTTCATAGATTCCAAAGAATTAATGTGTTACAGGTTGAATTTTTACTTTCAATTTTAATTCGATACAAATTTAGACAATTAATAGTCAAAAAAACAACTAATTTATTTCTGATAAGTGTAAAATTTACAAAACAAGGGTTAAAAATGACCTTAAAAATAGATTTATTATGTTTTAAAATGTATTCAAGGGTAATATTACACCTTATATTTTTCAATACTAATATTTGTAAAAAACGAGTTGTATAGAATATATAAGTGGTAATGTTTGTTTTCTGCAATACATATAATGGATTTATAATAAAAAAACCATCACCTATTTTGAATAAGTGATGGTTTTTAAGTGTTCAGTATTGTCCAGGAGATTGGTATTATTCCAATAAAAAATTTATTTTCCTATTTTTTTAAAATAATTGCAATAACTTTAACTATTAAGAATTTTAATTCCGTTTTTAATAGCTGTTTTGCAATGAAAGTAGGGATTTGTTATTGATTTTAAAACATATGTTATTGTTGTAGGAGGGCAAATTCTTTAGCAAAGTAGGTGAGAATGACTTTTGCTCCGGCTCTTTTTATACTAAGTAATGACTCAGTCATTGCCCTTTCGCCATCCAGCCAGCCATTGGCAGCAGAAGCTTTGATCATGGCGTATTCACCACTTACGTTATAAGCTGCTATTGGGAGGGGAAACTGGTCATGCAATAGTTTAATGATGTCTAAATAGGCTAGGGCCGGCTTCACCATTAGAAAATCTGCGCCTTCATCAAAATCCAATTGGCCTTCAATCAAAGCCTCCTGGCTATTTGAAGGATCCATTTGGTAAGTTTTTTTGTCTCCAGCTTTAGGGGCAGAGTCTAGTGCATCTCGGAAAGGGTTGTAAAAAGCGCTTGCGTACTTTGCTGTATAAGACATAATCGATACGTCTTGGAAACCATTTTTATCAAGTAATCTTCTCAAATAGCCTACTCGTCCATCCATCATGTCGGATGGGCCTATTATGTCTGCACCAGCCCTTGCTTGGGCAAGAGTCATTTCCCCTAAAATTTCCAGAGTTTCATCGTTCAGTATTTTCCCATTCTCGACAAGTCCGTCATGTCCATCTATACTATAGGGATCCATGGCTACATCTGTCATAACGCATGCTTCCGGGAAAGTTTGCTTAATGGTAAAGAGTGCTTTTAAGTAAAAGGTGTCTTCTCGATGGCTTTCTGTAGCCCATCGATCTTTTTTATCTTCAGTATATGCTGGGAAAATATCAAAGGTAGTGATGCCTAATTTAAGGCAGCTTTCAATTTCTATTAACATTTGATCCAAGGAATACCGATATATTCCAGGCATAGACTTTACGGGTACCTTCTGGTTGATTCCATCAATTAAAAACAATGGTAGAATAAAATCTTTGACAGACAGTCTAGTTTCTTCAATCAACGCACGAATAGCTGGAGATTTTCTATTTCTTCTGGGCCTTCTCAACATGGCTTTTGTTTTAAGGTTAGGTATTTAATAGTATTGGTATAATTGATCACTCTCCTACTAAAAAGGGAGCTTATTAGGTATTCCTTATCGTAAAAGTTGATCTACAGTTTGTAGATCAATTTCTGAATAGTCATTAATATACAACTGACAAGGAGGTAGATCTTCTTTGGCATGTGAAGAGAGAACCCCAACCACTTGCATCCCCGCATTGATGGCGGCAGAAACCCCTGAAAAAGAATCTTCGAAAACCAGACAATTTGCAGGGTTTACATCCAGTAATTTTGCGGAGGTGAGGTAGACTTCAGGGTCAGGCTTGTGGTTCTTAACATTCTCACTAGCTAAAATTGATTCCATATTAGGTGAAAATTTCAGGTGACCCATGATGAGATCTAAATTGGCTCTCGGTGCTGAAGTAGCCACACCTGTACGGTACCCCTCATTTTTTAATCCTTGGAGAAATGGAAGGAATTCTGGGATCGTTTTAATATTGTCTGCATATATTTCTCTAAACAGGCCTTCTTTTTCATTTTCAAGGTTTGTGAATTCTTCCCCTACAATTTCTCTCCCTAAGAAATGGTTGAAAATGTACTTGTTACTTTTGCCGTACATGTGTTTTTCGAATTCTTCTTCAGTGGGGTTGAGTCCCCTTTTTCCAAAAAACACTTTAAAGGCTTCAGAGTGAAAGGGGTTGGTGTGGCAAATCACACCATCCATATCAAAAATTACCGCTTGGTTTCTCATTTTTAGCTTTTCAGGATTTTTTAAAATTTAAAATTGTGCGTTCAATGATGTCACAGCAATCATGAAGTTCTTCTTCAGTCATTACAAGTGGAGGGGCAAAGCGGATAATATTTCCATGAGTAGGTTTGGCGAGGAGTCCATTGTCTTTTAACCCGACACAAATGTCCCAGGCTGTTGTACTGTCTGCAGTGTCATTGATCACTATAGCATTTAATAAGCCACGACCTCTTACGAGCTTGATGAGTTGGGTCTTCATTATTAGCTGATCCATGCGTTTCCTAAATATATCCCCCAAATGCCGGGCATTTTGTGCTAATCTTTCGTTTTTCACGACTTCCAGTGCAGCGATGGCTACTTTTGCGCCTAGTGGGTTACCTCCAAAGGTGGACCCATGCTGTCCTGGATGGATAACCTCCATAATGGTATTGTTGGCAAGTACAGCAGAAACAGGGAAAAAGCCACCGGAAAGTGCCTTTCCAAGAATTAGGATGTCAGGTTCTACATAGCTGTCTTGTTTTTCGCAATGTCCTTGACAGCTGCAATTCCCACAAACGGCAAGTAAAGAACCTGTTCTAGCTATGCCGGTTTGTATTTCGTCCGCCATTAACAATACATTGTGTTCCTTGCAAAGTTTTTTGGCTTCTTTAATATAGTCTTCGTTAGGGGTGATTACACCCGCTTCCCCTTGGATCGGTTCTATTAGAAAGCCGACGGTGTCAGGATTATTGATTAGCACCGCACTGAGTGCTTCCAGATCGTTGTAAGGGATTTGTATAAAACCTGGTGTATAAGGCCCAAAATTATTACGTGCATCTTCATCTGTGGAAAAAGAAACAATAGTAGTGGTCCTACCATGAAAATTTTCTTTGGCAACAATTATTTTAGCTTGATGTGGTTGTACTGCTTTTTTATCGTATCCCCATTTTCTAGCAATCTTGATGGCTGTCTCTACGGCTTCCGCTCCAGTATTCATTGGGAGTACTTTGTCAAAACCGAAATAGGAGGTGATGTATTCCTCATAAGGCCCTAGTGTGTCATTGTAAAATGCCCTTGATGTTAAGGTGAGTGTTCCGGCTTGTTCTACAAGAGCATCTTTTATTTTAGGATGGCAATGTCCTTGATTTACAGCAGAATACGCAGAGAGAAAATCGTAGTATTTTTTACCTTCTACATCCCAAAGGTAAACCCCTTCGCCTTTACTAAGGACCACTGGCAAGGGGTGGTAATTGTGTGCACCAAATTTATTTTCTAGCTGAATGGCTTCCTGACTTGAGCTGATTTTCTTCATTCTGGATTCCTTTTTTTTGTTCAATTTAAATATATATTTGCAGCACAATTGCACTGTTTGGCAAATATAATAAAAGGGTTTTGGAATCATTAATCAAAACCAAAAACTTGGAGCGCAGGGATTTATTAAATAATTATGGGGTACACTTTTGTTATTTAATGAAATCTTCCGATATTTGCAAACCCAATTGAAAAAAGTCAATCATTACTGGATACATATATATCATGGCAAAAATTTGTGACATTACTGGAAAAAGGCCTCAGGTAGGAAATAACGTATCACACGCCAATAATAAAACTAAGCGTAGATTTTACCCTAACCTGCATAAGAAGAGCTTTTATATCCCTGAAGAAGACGCATGGATCACTTTAAAGGTGTCGTCCTCAGCTTTGAGAACGATAAATAAAAAAGGAATCAGCGCTGTATTAAAAGAGGCGCAGAAAAAAGGAGAGATTATTATTAAATAAGACTTGCCTCACACCAATATTAAAATAACAGGAAATGGCTAAGAAAGGTAATAGAGTTCAGGTGATTTTAGAGTGCACTGAACATAAAACAAGTGGAATGCCCGGGACTTCTCGGTACATCACTACTAAGAACAGAAAAAACACTACAGAAAGGTTGGAACTTAAGAAATTCAACCCCATCTTGAAAAAGGTGACTGTTCACAAGGAAATCAAGTAATCACACAACCCAAGGGTAAAACGATAATATTATGGCTAAGAAAGTAGTAGCAACACTGAAAAAAGAAGGTGGCGTGACTTATGCCAAGGTAATTAAGGCAGTTAGATCTGAAAAAACTGGAGCTTATACCTTTAAAGAAGAAATGGTGCCAAGCCAAATGGTTCAGGAAATCCTGAAGAAATAAGGTTTTCAAGGCATACAAAACTTTTACTATCCCTTTCGGTTCCATCCGAAAGGGATTTTTGCGTATATTCGTCTCAGATTTAAAAAATTATGGGAATATTTGATTTTTTTTCTAAAGAGAAAAAAGAAAGTTTAGATAAGGGACTGGAAAAATCCAGCGATAACCTATTTTCAAAACTAGGAAAAGCCATTGTAGGCAAGTCTAAAGTGGATGAAGACATTTTGGATGAGTTAGAAGAGATTCTTATCACATCCGATGTTGGGGTAGATACTACCATTAAAATCATCCAACGAATCGAGGAGAGGGTTGCTAGAGATAAATATATAAGCACCGGAGAACTTGATGTCTTGCTTAGGGAAGAGATTGCCGGCTTGTTAGAAGAGAACAATACTCAAGATCTTGGTAGTTTTGATCTTCCTACCGACAAAAAGCCTTACGTTATTATGGTGGTAGGAGTCAATGGTGTAGGGAAAACCACTACTATTGGAAAATTGGCCCATCAATTTAAGCAAGCAGGCAAGTCGGTTGTACTTGGTGCTGCTGATACTTTTAGGGCTGCAGCAGTGGATCAGTTGATCCTTTGGGGAGAGCGCGTAGACGTCCCTGTTATTTCGCATGGAATGAATACAGACCCAGCTTCGGTAGCATTTGATACTGTCAAAAAGGCCGTAGAAATGAAGGCTGATGTGGTAATTGTAGATACCGCGGGAAGATTGCATACCAAAGTAAACTTAATGAACGAGCTTACTAAAATCAAAAGAGTGATGCAAAAGTTTATCCCAGATGCTCCACATGAAATTTTACTGGTTCTTGATGGGTCTACTGGTCAGAATGCTTTTATTCAAGCCAAGGAATTCACGAAAGCAACTGAAATTAGTGCGCTTGCTATCACCAAATTAGACGGTACAGCCAAGGGTGGAGTGGTAATTGGAATCTCGGACCAATTTAAAATACCAGTGAAATACATAGGTGTAGGGGAGAAGATGAGTGACTTACAGGTTTTTAATAGGAAAGAATTTGTTGATTCATTGTTCCGAAAAAAACAGTAATTTTTTTAAATAAAATAACGGCGGAACTTTGATTTAGGACATTGGAGGGTGCTTGAGTTAGGATTAATAATATTTTTTCACCTACTGATTTAATAAAGAACTACCTTTAATTTTTGTTATTGAAGCAGGCTTAAGTTAAAAAAGAAGAGCGTAGTTTTGAGATAAATTTATCTCTGTACAGGTAAGTGCAGTATGGCTATTTGATCGAAAAACAGTACATTTATCGTTCATTAATTATACTCCCATGTACTTCATTTCAACAAGACTTGTGCTACTTCTGTTAGCCATTAATGTTTTCAATTCTTTTGAAAGTAAAGCTCAAGATCAAAAGCCAAATATTATATTTATTCTTACTGACGACCAAAGGTGGGATGCCTTAGGCTATTCAGGGAATGATTTAATCCATACACCTGAGATGGATAAATTGGCTCAAGAAGGAACTTATTTTCAAAATGCATTGGTGACTACACCTATTTGCGCTGCAAGTAGAGCGACCATTTTTACTGGTTTATATGAACGTAGCCATGCTTACACTTTTCAAACAGGCCCGATAAAATCAGCCTATATGGAAACGGCCTATCCGAAATTGCTCAAAGAGGCAGGTTATAAAGTAGGATTTTTTGGCAAATTTGGTGTTAACTATAAAGATTTGGATGGCTTGTTTGATTCCTTCGAATCCTATGACAGGAATGGGAGATTTTCAGATCGACGTGGCTATTATTACAAAACCATTGGAGCGGATACCGTACACCTGACACGTTATACTGGACAGCAGGCACTTGATTTTATTGATGAAGCAGATGCTGATCAGCCTTTCTGTCTTTCTCTTTCTTTTAGTGCACCACATGCTCATGATTCCGCAGAAAAACAATACTTCTGGCAAGATGAGACAGCTCCACTACTTGATGGGGTAACTATCCCTAAGGCGAAAATATCTGAAGATCGTTATTTTGATGCTCAGCCTGAGATTGTTAAAAGCGGATTTAATAGGCTTAGGTGGACTTGGAGGTACGATACACCAGATAAATACCAGCATAGTGTAAAAGGTTACTACCGAATGATCTCTGGGATTGATCTTGAAATTGCTAAAATTAGAAAACAATTAAAAGCCAAAGGGATGGATAAAAATACCGTCATCATCCTGATGGGAGACAATGGCTACTTTTTGGGCGAGCGTCAATTGGCTGGGAAATGGTTGTTGTACGACAATTCAGTCAGGGTACCATTGATCGTTATGGATCCAAGATTGAAAAAACAATCAGACTCCAAAGAAATGGCAGCCAATGTGGATGTTCCTTCTACGATATTGGATTTGGCTGGAGTTGATGTTCCATCGGGATATCAAGGAAAGAGCTTGGTTCCAGTGATCAAAGGAGAAAAGCTTAATAGAGATACTGTATTAATAGAACATCTATGGGATTTTGATAACATACCACCAAGTGAGGGACTTAGAACTGCAGAATGGAAGTATTTTCGCTATATTAATGACCAATCAATAGCCGAAATGTATAACCTGGCGGAAGATCCGATGGAAATAAACAACTTGGCAAAGGATCCTCGATATGCTAGTAAAGTGGCGCAATTTGACAAAAAATTGGACGCCATGACAGCTGAGTTCTCGGACAATACTACGGCTGCCCCAATCAATAGGCATATCGAAATGGTAAGGAAACCATCTGAAAAAATACTTATTGATAAAACCCCTGATTTTGGCTGGCAGGTGCCAGAAGGATTGGACTTTCAATCGGCTTATCAAATATTGGTCAGTAGCTCAGCAGAGAAGAGTAAGAAAAATATTGGAGATGTTTGGAACAGTGGAAAAGTTTTGGGTGGCGAGGTGTCTGATATTGCTTATATGGGACCTGAACTGACGGAAGGTAAGGCTTATTATTGGAAGGTGAGGATTTGGGACGAGGACAATCGGACAGGAAGGTATTCAGACAGTCAAAGTTTTCAGGTAGGGGAACCTGATAATTACATTTCCACAGGTAATATATTTGAGAAGGAAGAAATCTCTCCAAAATCAATTCAAAAAGTAGCAACCAATACCTGGCTGGTTGATTTTGGAAAAGCTGCTTTTGCAAACTTATCATTCGATTATCAAGCCTCAAAAAATGAGATCTTAACCGTGAGGATAGGTGAACAACTCAAAGAGGGAAGGTTAAATGCTGAACCTCAAGGGAATATTAGATTTGAGGAGATAGAAGTTAAAGTTAGTCCCGGTCAAACTGCATATACCTTGGCATTGCCAAAAGACAAAAGAAATACTGGGCCTGCTGCCGTTGCCCTTCCTGATAGTTTTCCTGTGTTACTCCCATTCCGTTATGTGGAAATTGTAGGAGAAAAGAAACCACAAGGGCTTACTCAAGAAGCTTATTTTAGTTTTTTTGATGGCAGTCAAAGTAGTTTTAGCAGTTCAGACACTGTTTTGAATCAAGTGTGGGAGCTATGTAAGTACTCCATGAAGGCCACTTCTTTCGCCGGAATATATGTAGACGGTGACAGGGAGAGAATTCCTTACGAAGCGGATGCCTATATCAATCAGCTTAGTCACTATGCTGTAGATTGGGAATACCCAATTGCCAGAAGGACCATTGAGTATTTTATGGAAAACCCTACTTGGCCCACCGAGTGGCAATTGCATGTAGCCTTGATGTTTTACGAGGATTATATGTACACAGGAAATACAGAGCTTATAGAAAAATATTATGATAAACTGAAGCATAAAACGCTAATGGAATTGGCGAGGGAAGATGGCTTAATTAGTTCAGCAAATGCAAGTCCTGAATTCATGAAAAAGCTCGGTTTTAAGGATCCCAAAATCAAAATGAAAGACATTGTTGACTGGCCACCAGCACAGAAGGATACAGGTTGGAAGTTAGCGACTGCGGAAGGAGAAAGAGATGGATTTGTCTTCACTCCAATCAATACAGTAATCAATGCATTGTACTTCCGTAACCTGGAAATCATGGGTGAATTTGCTCGTCTTCTTAATAGAAATGATGAAGCCAGAGAATACGAATTGATGGCCATTAAAGTAAAAAAGGCTGTCAATGAAAAACTAATGGATCCTGAAAAAGGGATTTATCTAGACGGTGAAGGTGCAGGTCATTCCTCACTTCACGCCAATATGATGCCTTTGGCATTTAATATGGTGCCGGGAGAAAATGTGGATGCAGTGGTCGATTTTATAAAATCTAGAGGGATGGCCTGTAGTGTTTATGGTTCCCAATACCTAATGGATGGCTTGTACAATGCTGGTGAAGCAGACTATGCTCTAGAACTGATGACTGCTACCCATGACCGGAGTTGGTGGAACATGATTGCTATTGGATCAACAGTAACTTTGGAGGCTTGGGACATGAAGTACAAGCCTAACTCAGATTGGAACCATGCCTGGGGAGCTGTGCCAGGAAATATTGTTGCACGAAAAATGTGGGGAATTCAACCCAAATCTCCAGGTGCAGCATTATTGGAAATAAAACCTCAATTAGGAAGCTTGACAGAAACGGAAATAACCGTTCCCTTTATCACTGGGAAGGTTAGTGCTTCTTATAGAAAAGTAAATAATCGTTTGCAACGCTATGTTTTTGAATTGCCTGCCAATGTTTCTGCAGAGTTAATTCTTAAATACAATGCCAATGATGCCATCTCCCTTAATGGTGAAAAAGTCAATACCCGTTTCGGATCTATTCGACTTTCTCCTGGGAAAAATGAAATAGAATTGCAGGTCAATTCATTTTAATTGGGATTGAAGTGCCTACTAGCTAAAGGTTAACCTTCAGCAAGTAGGCACAAGTAAAAAATTAAAAGAATTGAGCTGGGTTTTGGCTTTAATAAAAATTTCAATAGCGTATTATCCGCAGGTTTCATCTTTTTCATCCTGCTTATTTAAATCGCTTTACATGGCTAGGTTGAATAAATATTGCGAACCTATTTTGGCTTGTTAAAGAATAATTATGGCAGCACATCACCACCACCATCAATCCGGTAAAAATCTAAA
Source organism: Cyclobacterium sp. L-R (assembly GCF_056859355.1). NCBI lineage: Bacteria > Pseudomonadati > Bacteroidota > Cytophagia > Cytophagales > Cyclobacteriaceae > Cyclobacterium > Cyclobacterium sp. L-R. Next base: position 43,551 of record NZ_JBSXOH010000098.1, on the reverse strand, counting down.
AATTGCGTTTTTTCTAAATCTGGGGTTTACCCTTTTGGAAATCGTTGGAGGGCTATTTGTAAATAGTATTGCCATTATTTCTGATGCAGTTCATGATTTGGGAGACAGTCTGTCACTTGGTACTGCCTGGTATTTGGATAAAAAGTCCAAACAAGGCTCGGATAAAAAATTTTCTTTTGGTTACGCCCGGTTTTCGCTATTGGGGGCACTAATTAATAGCATTGTATTGATAGGCGGGTCAATTTATGTGATTAGTGAGGCATTTGGTCGCTTACTGAATCCTGAACAAGCAGATGCGAAAGGGATGTTTTATTTTGCAGTTATTGGTGTCCTTGTTAATGGATATGCGGCCTGGAAAATGAGCGGGGGAAAAACATTGAACGAGAAAGTGGTTTCCTGGCATCTACTAGAGGATGTACTAGGCTGGGTGGCCGTTATGATAGTCGCAATCGTGTTGAATTTCAAGGATATCCCTTTTCTAGATCCAGCACTTTCCTTGCTTATTACGGCCTATATTCTTTGGGGTGTAGTTGGAAGATTGAAGGAGACCCTGTACGTATTTTTACAGGGAGTGCCAAAGGAAATCGACTTGGTTAAAATTGAAAAGGAATTGCTTTCGATTGAGCACGTACAGTCCCTACATCATACCCATATTTGGTCCCTGGAAGGGGAGCATCATGTTTTTTCTACTCATTTGAAACTGGAGCGAATCAGCTCTTTTGAAAAATTATTAGAAGTGAAAAATGAAGCGAAGGCTCATTTGAAAAAATACCATTTCAAACATTTCACCATAGAGACTGAATTAGATATTGAAAATTGTGAGCTGGGCTCAGAATAAATCCAATCCTGTCTACATTTTTTGTTACCATTATAAATAACTTACCTCCTAAATTATTTATATTGAAAAAAGGATATAGGGCAAACGTTAGAATTTTGTAGTGATTTCTGATTTTGTAACGTGTTAAACCCGAAATAGGTAATAGACGATCTATTACGTGCTGAAATCGCTTTAAAATCAGCCACTTTGTTGCTGTTTTCAATTTCACCATAGCGGTGCTATGCTAAAATATCCAAACAGCCTGATTTTCTTGCGATTGCCACACTTCCCGTAAACACGGGACAGGCTATCACTAATCCTATTACATAATCCGGGTTAAAACGTTGAAAGACAGAGAAAAAAAGAATTAATATCTGTAATATTTTTTATATTGAATTCCATAATGCGGAATAGCGAATAGAAGCTATAAAGGCATTTGAAAAAAAGATAATCCTGCCTAAGACTTACCGAAGAGCGACATTACTTAGCAGGTTCTTAAAAGCATGAAAAAATGTATTTTTCATAAATTTTATTAAAAAAATGAATTAGAATTGCCTATTTCAATAATAACCTAAAATACCATGCCATGAAACCCCTGAAAAAAGAAGACCTTAACCAAGAAGTTTTTGACCTCTATGATGATTATGCCCACAGTAGGATAGATCGCAGAGAATTTGTTAATAAGCTTTCCAACTTTGCAGTAGGAGGTTTAACAGTCGCCGCTATCATGGGTTTTTTGATGCCCAATTATGCCAAGACAAGTCGGTTTTCTGAAGCCGATCCTCGTCTAATTGAAGAGACCATTACTTATAAATCCCCAAAGGGAGCAGGCACCATGAAAGGATTACTTGTACGTCCAAAAGAGGTATCAGGGAAATTGCCGGGGATAGTTGTAGTGCACGAAAACAGAGGGCTTAATCCCTATGTTGAGGACACTGCGCGTCAGGCTGCTTTGGATGGGTTTATTGCTTTGGCACCTGATGCCTTGTCACCTATGGGAGGATACCCGGGTACAGATGATGAGGGTAGAACTATGCAAGGCAAAAGAGATAGAGAGGAAATGTTGCAGGATTTTATTGCAGGTTTTGAAACCTTGAAAACGCATGAGCAATGCACGGGTAAAGTAGGGGTAGTAGGGTTTTGCTTTGGAGGATGGGTTTCCAATATGATGGCAGTTAGGGTGCCTGATCTTTCGGCAGCTGTTCCATTTTATGGAGGTCAACCTACGGCAGAAGAAACTGCGGCCATAAATGCTCCCTTGATGTTACATTTTGCAGGCTTAGATACCAGGGTAAATGCAGGTTGGCCAGATTATGAGAAAGCGTTAAAGGCAAATGACAAAACCTATACGGCTTATATGTATCCTGAAGTTAACCATGGTTTCCACAATCATTCCACGCCTCGATATGATGAGGCTGCTGCAAAACTTGCCTGGGGAAGAACGATTGATTTTTTCAAAGAGCATTTGAAGTAGCGTTATTGTTTCCTATACCCAGAATGGAGGACATTGAAGATACAATGTAATTGCGCTTATTTGAGAGGTTTTTGGGAGAATTGTTGCCTTTTTTCGCAACAATTCCCCTAAAATGGTTTTGCATTTGTTTTTTTCAACCAATGGGTATACATTTTTTATCCCTACGGGGTTTATAATTTCTTTTTTTGGCTTTTAATCCAAATCTGATTCAGGATTCCACCTCCAATTGATAATTATTTTTTTTCTAACACTTGGAAAATCTTTTGCTAATTTCTTTTGAAACAGTTCACATTTGTTGGCAAATCGCTCTAATTCCTGTGCCTCTAATAAAATCCATTCAGTATTGTCTATTTGTGTTTGTTGCAATCCTCTTCTTCGCTGAATGCTTTCGTTTAAAGTAACAAGTACAGTAGGGATATCGATCAATACGGGGTGTCCGTTTTCATCACGTCGGATATGCAAGTTAAATTCTCTTGTTCTTAGCTTTACTTTTGCTTCCTTGTATTCAATCAGCTTACTTTCTTTGAGATTGCGGATATACTCATGACTGGCCATGTGCATTTTTATGGGGACCAGTATTTCAAAGCGCATATTTTCTCTTTCCTGATAGGTTAATAGATGGTATTTAAGGTTGCCTTTGTCGTCAATACCATCGGCTTCAGATACTTTCAGCTCAAAATTATCATTGTCCTCTTGTCGCATAAATACCTTGGGTAGGATCATTCCCATAAAATTTTTAAGGTAATTTTTCGAAAGACCTACTGCGGTGGGAATTTCGGCTATTGGGGAATCATAAAACCGGGTAACAGGATTAGGGAACCAATCGATTTCACCCAAAACATTGATTATAGCATCTATACTAGGCTTCAGAATTTTTTTCGATTCAGCTATGTCATCAAAGGGGAGTGCTGTGAACCGATAGGCCGCAATGTCAAATGGGGTTTGTTCTTGTTCAACAGATTGAGAACTGTTCTTTATTATTATTGAAGGTTTACCGAAGGAGTGATAAATTCCCAACTCGTACATCACATTAGGATTATTCCCGGTGATGTCTGCGACTAGGATGTCGGCTTGTTCCAAATAGAGAAGCACCTGGTCCATCACGGAGCCAATATTACCTTCATCTGGCGTAATAATTTCAAAACCATAGGGTTGAACAAGAGGAGCTACTATTTGATGCGCCAGCAACCGGAGCTTATCAATGTCCTTCATGGGTCCGATGACAAAACAGCGTTTTATTAATTCTTGACTAGACATATAGGAAGAAGTAAAAGATTATTCGGTATTTATTATAGCTTTAAGGAATTTAGGGATATTGCGAATTTGGTTTAAATCTTTTTCCTGTTCGGAAGGTTCAATGTCTTCAAATAGCAGTAAATCTATATGCAATTTTTGAGCTTTAAGCAAGTCTTTTCCACCGGGTTTATACCATAATTCCCTTAGGTCTTCGATCTCTTCCATAGTAAGGCCAGCGTCTTGTAAAGGCCTAAATCCCTTTAGAAGAAGTTCAGCACACCATCTTCTATGCTCGGTTTCACATAATGGAAGTTCATTTTCTGGAGTTATGACCACATCAGGCAATAATTCAAAGGTTTTTGGGTTAAATTTCCAGTCTATAATATGCCAAATGGACCTAATTTTGATCCACAGATGATCTGCAGCATTGCGATTGGATTCTTTTTCTTGTTCACTGGTTAGCAACCAAGCCTGTTCTATATTTAAGGAACTGTCTCCATATTTTTTTGTATACCAATAGGCAATTTGTTTGGGGAGGGCATCAAGTGCCCTGTCTCGAATGGCAACTGCTGAACATTCATCCAGTAAATTACCAAAACAAACCACAGGTATGTCGGGAGCAAGGCAATTGAAACGGTATTCTGTCGCCTTCTCTTCATTTTTATCTGGAAAATTGTAAAAACAGAAAACCTGTAGGTTACAATTTCTCTGTGTTTTAATAAAGTTAAGCTTGGGCAGTAATACAGACAATATCGCACCGGATTCGAACCCGTTTTCCAGGCATGCATATAGACTAACAATATGTTTTTCCTTTAATATTTGGGTAAATAAAAGGTTTTGGTTTGACAATAATTCACTGTCGGCATTCGGGAGCTCATGAAAAGACAAACTTTCATCTTCCCATAAATTTTCCTTAAGAAGGTTTAAATGATATTGTGAAGATGCGTGAGGGTTTAAAGCAGGATAATGCGATTCAAATTGAATTTTTTCTTCGTTGGCATTTTTACAAAACACACTTACTTTAAGCCGCTTCCCATAAGGGAAATGTCCAAGCCGAAGTGCACTTAAAACAATTTCTTGAGCCAATTTCCCAAAACCAAATACCACAACATGGGTGGCATTTGTACCCGGACTTTGGTAAAACCTATCAAAGGGATAATAGAGTTGGAGTCTTCTGGCGGTATTCTCATTGGTGTCAAAAACATGAATATTTGCCCAAAATTCTTTTCGTATATGGGTGGTTAAGAGCTGACGTTGACTTTTGCTTTGAATGTGTACATACCATTTTTGTTTTAGAGATCCGCTTGGTGTTAATCTATCCAATTCCAATGCTCCACGAATGTTTTTCGTGTCATCATCATCCATTAAGAATATTTCATTTGCGCTTTGGTAATGGACTTTTTTGAGGGTGTCTTCAGAATGAGACTGACCTTTTATAAGGATAACACCCATTCTGTCAACCTCCTCTGCAAATAACACAGAATCTGTTGAAACAAGCCATACTATTTTTTTTCTAGCTTGGCTTAAGTCCTTGATAAGGTCAAAACTCTTTTCTCCAGAGCCTATTACCAAAGTATAGCGAGCTTTATAGATCAATCTAAAAATACTCAGTCTTACCCTTTTCCATTCATTTCCTAGCGCCAGAAAAAAGGCGATCGCAAAGGCTGACATTGTTGTAATAAGCCCCAATAATCTAGCGACTTGAAGGCTAGTGGGTAAGTTCTTGGGCGATATAATTACTGATTCGCTTAAGGTCAAAAGATTAACAGCTTTGTAAAATGCGTTTTCACTGGTAATCCACGGGGAGATTTCCGAAAACCCCAAAGCTCCCAAGCTAATCGTTAAAACCACTAATATTATGGGCAAACAGAAGGATAGAAAAATTTTAGATTTTAAAAAATGTAATGAAATCCTTAGCCACTTTTTTACCAGTGATTCTTTTTTTTCCAAAGGTAATACCAGTTCAATCCAGCTAAAATGGACAGTAAATGGTATTCTTTGAAATTTTTCATTTCTAAAATTTAGGCTTTCTTTTAGGAGATTTGCTAGGGGATAAGGGTTTTGTTTTCGCGGAACGACCAATTGGTGGAGGGAAAACTTACGTTGGCTATTCAATGCTTTAAGAACAACTTCAGATGTGCCTCCTTTTTTACCATTGTATATACCATCCCAAAGTACCAACAAATGGTCGCTATTATGAACGAGAAAGTCCCCCAAAGCAACATACGATAATTGCGCTTCATTTTCGAGGAAATGATATGGAAGCACTTTTTTTTCTATACCATCGGGTAACGGTTCATCTTTATTCAGAATACTCCTTACGGCCACTACCCTGATTCCTAAGTCGAGAGCAACTTCTGCTGTTAAGCAGTCTGCGCCTTTAGCCATTCCCGTGTATAAAACTACATCTGATGGTAAAAGCCCCTTGGTGATTTTCTCTATTTTCTCTTTTATTCTTTTCTTAATAAAATTAAAATCTCCGGGTATAAGGTCTATGTGTCCGGAAATTCCAATTGAGAGTTTGGGCATAATTTTTATTTGTCATTGGTTGTCAGGGTAGTACAATATATAAAAGGTTTTGAAATAATCCTCTTCTTTAATCAGTAAAATTTGAATCTTTTGTGAGAGTTCCTTTGTATAAAATTCAGTTAACAAGTTTGTGTTTGAATGTTATTGGTAAATAAATATATCATGTTATAAGAGATGTGATTTATTTCAGTAGTTTCTATTTATAGGGTATTTTTTGTAAAATTGATCTAATTTATTTCTATTTCCGTATTTTGTATTTCTTTCAAAGTGCTTTTAATAAGGCCGAGATTATACTGAATTAGGTTTTGTTTAGTTTCACGTTATTTTAAAATAAAGCAATGAGACTTATATATGTACTATTATTTTTGATTTGGTCTCCTTTGAGTTATTCTCAGGTCACTACCATTCATCGAAACCCTGAGATTCTTAGGATGGCCAATCAAGTTTCTTCAGATAGTTTGAAGGAATATCTTTATGGTCTCCTGGCATTTGGAACAAGGCATTCGCTTAGTCAGGACTCCGGGGAAAGGGGAATAGAAGCTGCAAGGCAATATGTTTTGAGGAAGTTTCGCTCATTTGAACCGCTAGCGGGAGGCAGGCTTACATCAGAAATTGATTATTTCACCGTTGCTGCGGATGGGAAAAGAGTAGCTCAGAAAACCAGAATGGGCAATGTCATGGCGACACTCAAAGGTAGCGATCCAAAAGATGACAGAGTCTTTGTGGTCAGTGGGCATATAGATAGCAGAGTTACTGACATTATGGACCACGAAAATGATGCTCCTGGAGCCAATGATGATGGTTCGGGCGTGGTAGCATTGATAGAGATGGTAAGAATAATGTCGAGGAAATCCTTTCCTGCTACCATCGTTTTTGTAGCTGTTTCAGGAGAGGAACAAGGCTTGATTGGTGCTACGCATTTAGCAAAAAGAGCCAAAGAAGAGCAATGGAACCTTGTGGCAATGATTAACAATGATATGATTGGTAATAGCAGGTCCAGTGGAACAGAAATACGAGACAATACCAAACTTAGGGTCTTTAGTGAAGGTGTTCCACTTTTTGAAACTGATAAGATGGCCACCTTAAGGAGACAAACGAACGCTGAAAATGACAGCAAGTCGAGGCAACTTGCAAGGTATATTAAAGAGGTAGGTGAACGGTATGTGGATCATCTTGAAATCAAATTATTGTACCGGAACGATCGTTTTTTAAGAGGAGGAGACCATACCCCTTTTTCAAGAGAAGGGTTTACAGCAGTGCGACTTTGCGAGATGAATGAAAATTACAATCAACAGCATCAGGATATTAGAATGGAGGAAGGGATAGCCTATGGTGATAAACCCGAACACATTGATTTCGAGTACCTGCGAAAAAATACAGCTGTAAATTTGGTGGTTCTGGCTAGCTTGGCTAGGGCACCCTCCGTTCCACGAGAGGTGGGGATTGTGATAAGTGAACTCACCAATAGTTCCCGGCTTAAATGGAAGCCACCAGCATTTGGTGAGGCAGATGGCTACTATGTGTTAATCAGGGAAACCAGTTCGGCTATGTGGGAAAAGAAAATTTACACCCGGGACAGGTCCATCGAAATACCTTATTCAAAGGACAATTATTTTTTTGCTGTTCAGGCAGTAAGCAAAGAGGGCGAAGAAAGCTTGGGTGTATTTCCGGCGCCTATACGTTAGTGAAGAAGTAGTAGGGGCGGAAATCGTATTTATTTCACGGAAAGCACGACTGCTACAAGTTTTCCTTTCTCAGCAGCCCTAAAAAAGAGGTTGCAATGACGATTTAATCTGTCTGACCAGAAATATATAATACATGTTTAGCATTTTAACTTAACGTCATATCAATAGGCGAAATTCACCAAATGAGCTGCCGAAAATGTTTTAAACATCTTATTGAAATAGACACAGTATTCAGAAAAAATCCCCGGGTTATTGCAGTCTATTCCTGTGGATATAGCTAGGGCTACCATCTCTACAGGTACGGGGATGGTAGCGATTGCCATAAAAGTTTTTTCTTCAGTCATAAGCAAGGTTATGTATACATAGAGGCCGTATTGCAATCCATCCTGCCCCATTAGGTATTCATTTCCTAGAGACAATATCCAAGCAATTTTTCGTCCGCCCTGATATTCATCCCAAACTGAGTAGTCGGTGTCAATTGTAAAACCACTTACACCATAACGCATAGAAAAATTTTGATTGATGATCTGACCTACTGACATCAAAAGATCTTCGAAATTAGTCTGTGTGAAATCATTTTGTATACCATAAAAATAAAGCTGCATGTCGTTATTATCTGGATTGATTACTTGAAAGGCTTCTTCAGCAGGGTTATAAGTGAGTGTCATTCCTTCTGGTACAGCTACTACCACCCCATTACTAATGTCTTCATAAATGTCAAATCGCATCGCATCATAATCCAACTGAATGTTCATGTCCAACTCAAACTCATCAGAAAGTTTAAGCAAATTTTCCGGATCGTCAGAAGATTCGATCATTTCAGTCAAAGACCTGTTTTTTGTAGGATAAAATTCAAAACCTATGGCATTGACGGGCGCAACGTTCGATGATTTGAAGTTAGATTCATATAAAATTAATTTTTCCGTTTCCAAAGAGGCAGGCTCAGTGCTGGGAGATTCAATTACTGCAGCAGCAGAAAAAAGTTGGGTAAGGTTCTCAAAGCCAATTGGTAGTGTGGTGTTGTTAGACTGCTCCAATTCTGTAAGATAGCTTGCAGGAATAATCCAGCTAACATTACTAGCTCCTTTTTCAAGCCCACCATCTCCTATTCCGATTAGTTGGCTCTTCGAGTCAAATACCGGTGCACCCGAAAAGCCAGGCAGCAGGCTTCCTTCAAGGTAAAGGATGTTGAGATCAAGGGCTGGAAATCCAATTTTTGCCAGTGCATCTTTGTCCTTTTTTGGAATCAAATGGCTAAGTTTTTCAGGATCTACATATCCCTTTTTCATTTGCCTGGATGAACTTCCGGTTGCACCTCCATTATAACCCAAGGCAAAAACATCTGTTCCAAATTCTATTTTTGAAGTGTTGAATTGATTTATGGGTATTACACCAGAGGGTGGTGAAGGTTCTCCTTCCATCAGTTCCAGAAGTACGAGGTCTGCCTTTTGAAGCACTTTTTTTATTTTGGCTTTTCTCCATGCCTGTCCCTGGTATAAAATGCGGATATTACCTGTACGGCTCATTCCATGAAGAGAAGTAACAACCTGGTTTGGTGATTTCCAGACAAATCCTGTTAGCGCATTTGATGCATTGTTGTTTGTAGAGACAATAACTTTTACTAATGCATTTTTTGCGTTGTCAGGATTAAATTGTCTGGCAAATCCTCCATAGGTAAGGAAGAAAATCAATACAATGCACCAAAATAATTTATTCATGGTTGAAAATTTTAATCAAAGAATGAATTACCAATACTCTTTCATCGGGATTGAATTGGGTATTTAGCTTCTTTATTATTTTAGACCAGGGGGCATTGGAGTTTTCAAAGGCTTCAGTCATTTCTTCCAGATTACTTTGTTGGTTAAGTTTGGTGATTTCTCCCTCAACCATGATGGTTCTTCCATCCAATGTGCTGTTTTCACAAAATTCATCTCTAAGGATTAACAGTGCTTCTGCACCTGTTTTATCGGAAAGGTCTTTTTTGAAAAGAGAAGAAAGTTGAGCCCATATTCCTCCTGCTGTATTGAAGGTATTATAAACCTCTGGGACAGGTGTTTCCGAACTTGCGTATACCAGAAAGTCACAAGCTTGGATTTTTAACGCTGAGCTATAAAGCACGTTAGCTTGTCTTATGGCAGCGGTGGAGTCGGATTGTATAAAGCCGGTCACGAACCCTCGGGCCTCATTTTCGGTATATCCTATATCCGTGAAAGTTTTCACTTTATCTGCCAAGCTAGGGGAGAATGGGTCATTGGCGCGTATATACAAGCCCAACAGAATACCGAGGACAGAGAATAAACCAAAGGCGCCAATTCGAAGACTTTTTATTGGGTCTAGGAACTTTTCGTTGAGTCCTACTAAAATAGCGAGTAATGAAGAGATAGTGCCAATCACTCCGCTTACTACAGGGGATACAGACAGTCCAAGTAGCAATCCCAAAAATAGGCCTATACCCAAGCCATTAAAAATTGCAGCATAGCCTTGAAACCGATTTATTAGGTGATTTGCTTCCCCATCGGGTAATAAATCCTTTAAATGGCTTTTAGCAGAATTGGGGGCATCCGAATCTTTCTCTTCCATTCAGTAAAGAGTTTAGTTTGTATATTGATTAGAGTAGAAAACGTGGTTTAAGCTAATACAATTTAATAAAAAATATGGAATGCAAATTAAAATAGTAAAATATTTCGTTTTAAATAGTCTCATTTCTCTTGGTTTTTTTACTCCAAGTTTTAAAAAAGAAGATAAACATGTAAAGAATCAAGCTGGTAATCCTAAATTTAAACGATTAATTATCGATTTACTCAAGAATATATGCTGTTGTAAAATTTAGCTTATAATCAATTGTTGTATGCTTACGGAGTGAGTCTAAAAGGATTTACTAGATGATATAATATAGTAATGTTTCTCAGTATTTTTTTAATATATAAAATTAATGAGGTAATTATAAGTCAATATTTTATTCATATCATTTCATGCATATTCCATAATTGTAAATCATAAAGGTTTGAATTGCTAGGGGTTAACTTAGTTGTTGGTTTAGTATTTAATCGAAGGGTGTTGAAGTTGTAGGAAGGGTAATTTCAAATTTTCTTTATTTACCATGAGGAGAAAATTATTTTAATAGTTAAAAATGGGTTTGTGGATGGTTTGGGTTTTAGAGAATTTAACATGCTTGTAGATGTAGGATGGTTGGTTTTTAGTTGTAATATAATGACATTACTTTTGTTTAGTCTTTGAACAGTTGCGGTATATTAGGTTAAATAGTTTAGGAAATTTTTAAATAATTTTATATATTCATATTGTATTTTTCAATTAATAGTGTTTTTTTAATTGATGGGCAATATTTTTTATATGAAATATTTTATGTTAATCTAAGTTGATTTTAATATGAGGTGTTCTTTAGTATTTCTGTTAGTGCTGATTAGTGGATATGGGATGAGTCAATCCACAGGTAACAAAATTGGATCAGATGGTAATATTGGTATTGGGACTACTGATCCAAAAGTAAAGTTGGATGTTGTTGGGCAAACAAGATTAAGAGGTCTTTTAGAGATTAGGGGGGAAGAGTTTGCCCAATTTATTCAGGGAAAAGATGCTGACAAACGAGGGGTTGCTATAGGTGTAAATGATTTTGGATTAAAAACCAGGTATAGGAAATGGGGAGGTGGTTCAAGAGCTTATAATCAGGTTTGGTATGATCAAGGTGGAAGTAATTTTTATTATGGCGGATCAACTACTCCAGTTTTTTCAATTTCGGATAAAGGAGCAGGGGTAGGCACTGGTGATATTAGTCATAAATTGACTGTGGTGGGTTCAGGGAAATTCTTGGGAACCCATGCTAATTATACAGAGATTAATTCCAATAATTATGGTCAATACCTTCGTCAATATGGAAATGATGGTACTAGTGTGAGCTGGATAATAAGGGGGTATTCTAATAATAATTTGCAGGCGGAATTCAATAGCGGCGGAGTTTTAGTTAGGGGTAAGGTTCAGGCAGAAGAAGTAAACATTACGATGAGGAATTGGGCAGACCATGTTTTTGAGGAGGGCTACCCCTTAATGGATCTTGGGCAACTCGAATTATTTATTGCCGAAAATGGACATTTACCTGGTATTCCTGATGAAAGTAGGGTAAAGGATGAAGGGATTGATTTAGGTGAAATGAATACAAAATTGCTGGAAAAAATAGAAGAGCTTACACTCTATATTTTACATCAGGAAAAGCAAATTCAGGAACTTTTAAAATTAAAAGATGATGTTGATAAATTGAATGCGGTAATTTCTAGCCATTAGCATCAGCTTTCCAGGAAAGTACAAGCCTAAATTATGCAGTAAAGCTTAGGCGTAATATTGTTAAAACCCAATTAACAGTTTAATTTTCAGACAAAAACCTTTGAATGCAAGCAGGTAAGAGGGTATTTTTTATCTATTCTCATGGTAAATTTAGTAAGAGGAAGACAGCCTGTGAAATATTAATTCACAAATGATTTCATTAAATAGTTTTGTTTAACCCGGATTATGTAATAGAATGTCTATTGCATAATCCGGGTTAAACAAGCTATTCTGAATATTTTTTGGTGTTTTGAATTTCAATGAATTATGGTTCAGAATAATTAATCCTTTTCCTTAAAGTCACTGTTATTTATTAAATAATTTTTAGATTAGTAAATTGGATTCCTTTTCAGGATAGTGAAAAACCCTGTGTTACAATAAAAGTCATTTTACAGATACTGTATCCTGCTAGAGTAGTCGGTATTTAAGCTAAAAAAATCGTTTGTAGTTATGTTTTTAAAATCTTTATTAATAATGGCATTGACCATAATGTCACAGTACGCTCATGCAACTATAGCAAAGGACAAGATAAAGGTTCTTATCATAGATGGGCAAAATAACCATTCAGATTGGCCTAAAACTAGCTTAATGATGAAAAGCCAGTTGGAAGAAACAGGACTTTTTGAAGTGAAGATTCAACGGACCAAATATACTTGGAATGGTGAAGAGAACAGTAGTTTTTTGAGCTTGGCAGATGTGGGAGAAACGGAAGATTTGAAAGAACCAAAGACAGACCCGGATTTTAGTCCAGATTTTAAGGCGTATGATGTAATCGTTTCTAATTTTGGTTGGAAAGCTGCCCCATGGCCGGTAGAAACGATGAGAAATTTTGAACAATTTGTTCAATCGGGGGGTGGGTTTGTAAGTGTTCACGCAGCAGATAATTCTTTTCCGGAATGGTTGGCATACAACCAGATGATAGGAATTGGTGGCTGGGGAGGCCGCAATGAAAAGGATGGACCCTATGTTTATTATAATGCAGAAGGAAAATTAGTAAAGGACAATAGTCCTGGATCTGCGGGTTCGCATGGAGCAAAAAACAACTTTACCATTCATATTCGGACCGAAAAACATCCTATCACAGCGGGAATGCCAGATACCTGGGTGTCTGCAAAAGACGAATGCTATGCCCGATTAAGAGGACCTGCGGAAAATATGACCATCTTAGCCACAGGAGAAGATTTGACTAATAAAAATAGAGATGGAAGGCATGAACCTGTGTTAATGGTGATTGATTATGGAAAAGGAAGGGTTTTTCATACCACTTTGGGGCATGATCAGGGGTCTCTTGAGGGAGTTGGCTTTATTAGTTCATTTACTAGAGGAGTAGAATGGGCAGCCACAGGAAAAGTGACCTTACCAATCCCGAAAGATTTCCCTACTAAGGATGAATCCAAATCGAGACCTTTTACTTTTAATTAAGGTTTCTATTGATAAATGTAGAAGAGCTTATGCTGCCTACGTTTTAAGGGAACTCTAAAATTGATGCAGAAATTTCGGAGATCTTTATTTTAGGGGGCACGAAAAAGGTGTATTAAATGCAATGAAGATTGGAAGGAGAATAAATAACTCCTTTTAATTAACGATAAATCCGTTCACAATAACCATTAGAAAAATGAGAATTTCCAATTTCTGTATGTTCTTGCTAAGCATGAACTTGCTCAGTTGTGCACCAGATAAAATTCAACATGAGGATGATGTGCAAAAACCAAACATCTTATTTGTTTTTGCCGATGACATGACCTTTACAGTTTTGGATGAGCTCGAAAAAAATGATGTGCATACACCCAATCTGGACAAATTAATTTCTGAGGGCACTTCTTTTACCAAAGCATACAATATGGGGAGTTGGTCTGGTGCAGTATGTACAGCTTCCAGAAGTATGATGATTTCAGGTAGAAGCGTTTGGAATGCCTTTGCTATAAAGGAAGAGTGGAGAAAAGGTGAAAACACAAGTTTGACTTTACCTCAACTTCTTAAAAAGTCCGGATATGAAACCTATATGACTGGCAAGTGGCATGTAGATGTTCCTGCTTCTGATATATTTGACCATACGGTTAATATTCGGGGAGGAATGCCCAAGGATACATGGGCTGGAAGCAATATGGGAGCGAAATTTGACTCAATAAAGAAAATAGAAGGTGATCTAGGGACAATCATGCCCAAAGGCTATAACAGACCACTTGTTGGAGAAAATGATAACTGGTCGCCAACTGATCGCTCTCTAGGAGGTTTTTGGGAAGGTGGTACGCATTGGAGTGAGGTGCTGAGAGACGATGCCAAATCTTTCCTAGGAAGTGCAGCAAAAAAGGATAACCCATTTTTCATGTATTTGGCCTTTAATGCTGTACATGACCCCCGGCAATCTCCAGGTAGTTTTTTGGATTTGTATGTATTAGATGATATAAAAGTTCCAAAGAGCTTTCTACCTGTTTATCCCTATAAAGAAGCCATAGGTAATGGGCCTGAACTTAGAGATGAAGCTTTGGCTCCTTTTCCACGAACTCCCTATGCGATCAAAAAACATTTGCAAGAGTATTATGCGATAATTTCTCATATGGACCATCAAATTGGAGAAATCTTTGAAGAATTAGATAGGAAAGGTTTTCGGGAAAATACCTATATCATCTTTACGGCAGATCATGGACTTGCCATGGGGAAACATGGGTTATTGGGAAAACAGACGATGTTCGATCATAGTATGGGGGCTCCTTTTATTATATCAGGACCAGGTATACCAAAAGGGAAAAAGCTAAATCAGGACATTTATATACAAGATGCCATGGCTACAATTTTGGAAATCGCAGGGGTAGATAAACCTGACTACGTTGAGTTTGAAAGCCTTTTGGCTTTAATAAATGGTGATAAGGACTTGATTCGAGAGGATATATATGGTGCTTATTTGAATAATCAGCGAATGATTAAAAAAGGTGGTTTTAAACTAACCGTTTATCCAAATGCCAAGAAATTGCTTTTATTCGATATGGAAAATGATCCTTTAGAAATGAATGATTTAGCAGATCAGCCTCAATATATGGAGTTGAGAAAAAGTTTGTTTGCAGCACTCCAAAAACAACAGGGGCAATTAAATGATAAGTTGACATTAAATGAAATGGATTATGTCTTTTAAAAGTTTGCTATCCCATTATAACTATCCTTCTTGTTTTACATTGAACATATCATTGTGGGTTTTATTACTCTTATTTTCCTGCAGTTCGGAAAACAATGAAGTCGCAAATGAAGGCAAACGGCCCAATATAATATATATAATGGCTGATGATCATACTAGTCAGGCATTCGGTGTTTATGGAAGTCGGTTGGCAGGTCTCAACCCAACTCCCACTTTGGATAGTTTAGCCAAATCGGGCATGCTCTTTGAAAACTGTTTTGTTAACAATTCTATCTGTGTTCCTAGTCGAGCTGCGGTGTTGACAGGTCAACGTGCTCAAACCAATGGAGTTTTAGATTTAGAAGGCAGTCTTCCACCGGAAAAGCAGTTTTTACCGATGGAATTAAAAAAACTCGGCTACCAAACAGCCATTATAGGCAAATGGCATCTAAAAGAGGAGCCTGCTTCTTTCGATTATTATAAAGTACTTAATCAACAAGGTACTTATTTTGATCCGGTTTTCAGGATTCAAGGGATGGATGCTTGGCCTTTAAACGAAGTTCAATATGAGGGGCATTCTTCTGATGTGATTACAGACCAGGTAATCAATTGGTTTGAAAAGGAAAGAGTAGAAGATAAACCCTTTTTTCTGATGTACCATTTTAAGGCTCCGCACGATGATTTTGAAAACGCCCCTAGGTATGAAGATTATCTGGAGGATGTTTTCATACCTGAACCTGAAAGCCTTTATGATAATGGAAACAATGGTTCAGTCGCTACACGAGGAAAAAGGGATAGTTTGACTAGGTATATAGGATCGTCCGTCTCCCACAGAAACCTGATAAGAAATCAAGCCATGAATATTTGGCAGGGTCCGAATTATAAGAATTATCGTAACGCTGAAGACATTTTGCCCAATGAATTGGTTAAATGGGAAATGGATGAAGAAGAGAAAAAATACACTTCAGAGGTTTACCAAAGTTACCTTAAGAAATACCTGAGATGTGTGAAAGGTATTGATGACAATATGAAGCGATTCCTGGCCTATTTAAAGACAAATGGATTGCTAGAAAACACCATTATAGTCTACACCAGTGACCAGGGGTTTATGCTGGGAGAGCATGACTATATAGACAAACGCTGGATGTACGAGGAGTCTCTGAGGATGCCTTTCTTTATAAGGTTTCCAGAAAAAATTGAGGCCAATACTCGAACTGATGCTATAATTAACAATACCGATTTTGCACCTACTTTAATTGAACTTGCGGGTGGAACAAAGCCTGATTATATGCAGGGAAATAGTTTTAAGGCCATTTTAGAAACAAACGAAGAGCCAGATGATTGGCCAAAGTCTAGCTATTACAGGTATTGGATGCATTTGGCGCATAGGCATGGAAATCCTGCCCATTTCGGTATACGGACCAAGCAGTATAAATTGATTTTTTATTACGGAAAATACTGGGTGGACACCGATAAGCCTGAAGCCGAATGGAACAAGAGCAGTTGGGGAAATGATTTCACCACGCACACCCCTGTGGCATGGGAGTTCTATGACTTAGAAAAGGATCCTCAGGAAATGAATAATAGGTATGCGGATCCTGAATACAAGGAAACGATTGCTCAATTGAAGGAGGAATTGAAGCGTTCTAGGGTGGAGCTAAATGAAACTGATCAGAATTACCCGCATATTCAAAAGGTAATTGATGAGCACTGGAATGACTAGTTCTATGTGAATTAGAACATTTTACCCGGATTATGTAATAGAATGTCTATTGCATATTTCGGGTTTAAGCTATAAAAGTTCTTATATATGAACTGTATATACAAAAGTAAAGAAATAATATGAAAGCCATAGGATTCAGAAAATCGCTACCCATAGCTGAAAAGGATAGTTTTATTGAATTTGAAACAGCCAAACCAAGCCCTTCAGGTTTTGATTTGTTGGTAAAGGTTGGGGCTGTATCTATGAATCCCGTCGATTTTAAAGTAAGACAAAGTGCTGCAAAAGATATCATCTTGGATGAACCCAAGATTATCGGATATGATGCAGTAGGAACAGTCGTGTCAGTAGGTGAGAAGGTTGGCCTTTTTAAAGAAGGAGATGAAGTGTATTATGCAGGAGATCTTACCAGAAGTGGGAGCAATGCTGCTTTTCAATTGATTGATGAGCGAATTGTAGGAACCAAACCAAAATCTTTGCGTATACAGGAGGCTGCAGCAATTCCGTTGACAGGACTGACAGCCTGGGAGGCTATTTTTGACAGAATGAAGGTAGATCCAAATAAAGCTAAGGGGAAGTCAATTCTAATCCTTGCAGGTGCTGGAGGGGTTGGATCCATAGCGATACAAATTGCAAAGCAGGTTGCTGGACTCACAGTGATTGCCACCGCTTCACGGGATGAAACTCAAGACTGGTGCAAGTCAATGGGGGCGGATTTTGTTGTAAATCACCATGACCTTCAATCTGAGATGGAAAGGACTGGGCACAAAGAGGTAGATTATATTTTGGATTGTGTAGATATAAATGGGTACTGGGAAGCGCTAAACGATATTATCAAACCGCAGGGTCATATCGTAACGATTACTGGAAGCAATGAGCCCTTGAATCTGATGTTGCTTAAAAATAAAAGTGTGTCTTTTTCCTGGGAATTCATGTTCACACGCTCCATGTACACCACAGAAGATATTATTAGACAACATGAAATTCTCAATGAGATTGCTGATTTGGTGGACAAAGGGATTTTGAAATCAACCTTGAAAACAGAGCTGAAAGGGTTCTCAGTGGAAAATTTTAAAAAAGCCCATGAGATGCAGGAGTCTGGAAAATCAATTGGCAAAACAGTTATAATGTTTTAGGTAAATCACTCCAGATTTGAGACCGGACCTTAATTCCCACTATTTGAAAATATGGCTTCAATTAAAACAAAACTAGCGAGGGCTGGGATCAATACATTTTTCTTTTTGTTGCTTTTCACTATTCTATTGGCCTACCTGTTTCCTGAATGGGGGGAACTAAAAGGTGATTTTACTATTGACAAGTTAACCTACTACGGTGTTTCTTTGATCTTTTTCTTTTATGGGATAAAGATTAGTCCTTCTACCTTAAAGATTGGCTTATCCAACTGGAAGCTCCACTTATTGATTCAAGGCACTACATTTATAATTTTCCCATTATTTATTTTATTACTCTATGGTTTTTTTGGAATAGAGGGAGACTTATTTTGGTTGGGCGCTTTTTATATGGCAGCCCTACCTTCTACTGTCTCTTCCTCAGTAGTGATGGTGTCTATTGCAGGAGGTAACCTCCCTGCGGCTATATTTAATGCCAGTATTTCAAGTATAATCGGTATCGTAATCACCCCATTATGGATGGGGCTTTTTCTAAGTGCTGAACAGGCAAGTTTTGAGCTGTTGAGTACTGTGTGGGAGCTTGTAAAGCAAATTCTCATACCTGTAGTCATTGGCTTTTTTCTACACAATTGGTTAATCAACTGGGTGCAGAAGTACCTTAAACTACTTAAAAACTTTGACCAACTTGTAATCCTGTTGATCGTGTTTTCTGCCTTCTCGCAATCTTTTGGTGGAAATATGTTCGAAGGTCAAAACATCCTGAGTTTAGGCTTTTGGATGCTACTATTATTTTGTTTTATGGCTGGAGGAATGTACCTATTGGGCAGATGGCTTTCTTTTGAAAGGGTGGATAGGGTCACTGTTTTGTTTTGTGGGTCCAAAAAATCATTGGTTCAAGGGGCTGTAATGGGGAAGATTTTGTTTCCTGACCCTGTGATTTTCGGCGTAGTGTTGCTTCCACTGATGCTCTATCACACCTTACAGCTGATTCTTGGTAGTGCATTGGCCGAAAGGTTGGCACTTTCAAGGAAAGACACCTTAAAATAATATTGTGGGTTAATGGCATTGTTTTAGGGCAGGTAAACACCTAAATATTTAGCTGTCAATGATGGTAAGACGGGCTTAATTCTAATTAGGTGAAAGACTCATCTCCGGAAGCTTCGGCAGTTAATCTTTCGGCAAAAGATTTGCCCAAATAACGGTCAATAAGTCCATGACCTAGGTAAAGTAGTGGAGTCAAAGCTATGGCCACTGAGAATTTATACAAGTAATTAATTATCCCTACCGCTATTATTTGTTCAATTGACCAATTCCCAAAAACATAAAAAGCAATTCCCAGTACTACGAAAGAGTCAATGAATTGGGAAACTAAAGTAGAGCCGGTAGCCCTAAGCCATATCATTTTGGACCCAGTAATGCGCCTTAATTTTTGGAAGATATATACATCAAGAAGCTGACCAATTAAAAAAGCAATAAGAGAACCTATGATAATACCAAGGCCCTGCCTAAAGATGGTGTTGAATGCATAATCTATATTGAAAGGGTTGCCAGTGTTGTCTTCGGCGTTTACTTCAAGCCAGAAAGTAGCCGGAGGGAGTTTTGTGACTAAGGAGATTACAATAAATGCATAAGCAATTAGGGCTACTGTGATAAAACTGATTTGCCGTACCCCCTTTTTGCCAAAATATTCATTGATAATATCAGTAGTGATAAAAACAACAGGCCATATTACTGCCCCTGCAGTTAGGTTGAAATCTAAAATATAATCTCCAAAAAAAGTCCAATTAGCAGGTGCCACTCCAATTGTACCTTCCCCTGAAAAGATCTTTACGCCGATTATTTCTGCCAGGATTGCATTCGTTAGAAAGATTCCGGCTAGGATGATAAATAGATTGGTTTTCTTGGATTGGTAAACCTTTTCGCTAATGTCCATATTTATTTAATAGTGTAGGTGGTCCCTTCTTCACTCAATAAACTGGCTTCAAAAATTTCTTTGGCCTCATTAAGGAGTAGATCCAACTTATCATACCTGCTCGAATAGTGTCCCAGTAGAAGGTTTTTAACATTAGCCGCTTTGGCAATTAGGGCTGCTTCCTTGGCGGTACTGTGTTTGGTTTGTTTGGCTCGCTTTCTTTCTGACTCCATAAAGGTAGACTCATGATAGAGTAAATCGGTCTCTTTAATGAAAGGGACCAAATCTAGATTAAAGGCTGTGTCCGAACAGTAGCTGTATTTCCGAGGAGGGGTAATTTCACAAAAATCAGAGGCTTTATAAATCACATTATCAGCCTTGTCTTTTACATCTTGGCCTGATTGTAGGATGTGAATATCCGTAACGCTAGGTCGGTGTTTACTCATCATCTCTTTATTCAGGTGTATCCTTGGTTTATTTTCTTCAAAGATAAATCCTGTGCAGGGTATCCTATGTTGCAAAGGGATGGAATAAATGGATAGATTTCGAAAATCCACCAATTTTATTTTCCCTTGTGGAACAGTTGCGTGAAAAATTAATGGGTAATTCAGTACGTTGGCTGAGTACTTTAACTGGATGGTAATAATTTCATCAAGGCCCTTAGGTCCATAAATATGAAGAGGGAGCTTTCTGTTATTGAGGCTATAAGTATTAAGTAATCCCATCAATCCCAGATAGTGGTCTCCATGAAGGTGGGAAATAAATATATGGTTGATTTTGGAGTACTTTATCTTGAATTTTCTCAGTTGTTGTTGAGTAGATTCCCCACAATCAATCAAAAAAGATTCACCATCCCAGGTAATCAATTGAGATGTTTGGTTACGGCCATGCGCAGGAATGGCTGAATTTGAACCCAGAATGGTGATATTGAAATCCAAAGGCTTTTATCAGTTATTCTTCTTCATCTTTCTCAGGGCCATTTTCTATTTCGTGGATAAAAATAGCTTCTGCTGCTGCTTCATTATCATCCACTACTTTGAAGACCTTATCCAGCATAGATATCTTTAATAATTTGACAACATGCTCCTGAAGAGAAGACAATACAAAGACACCTCCATCTTCATTAAAGGTTCTATTCCCGACCAAAAGGGCACTTAGCCCACTGGAATCGGCATACTTCACACTTCCCATATCCAATATCAGATTTTTATAGCCTTCAGCATGAACGGTAAGTAATTCAGATTTTAATTGGGGAGAGAGTGAGCTATCAAGCTTTTCTTCCATTATGGTAAAAACAACAAATTGTTCTTTTTTATCTACTGCGTATTTCATTATTTTTAGTGTGTTTACCTATCTTGAACATCAGTGAAAATTTTTTGTTCCAAATAGGTGGTTATTTTCGATACCGATTTAAAATTAGCTTAAAAATTGATGCGGCCAAAATGTTCGGTTCTTTTAAATATTTGCAAGTATAGCTTCTTCTATCCTTTCACGTGCACCTTGACTTTTTGCAGGCTGAAAATCATGCCCTGTGATGTGTTCATACAACTCAATGTATCTCTTTGATATCGATTCAATGATTTCAGGTGTCATTTCCGGAATAGTTTGTCCATCTTTTCCCTGAAATCCATTCTCTATAAGCCATTGTCGGACAAACTCTTTGGAAAGTTGCTTTTGTACAGTACCGGCTTTTTGTCGCTTTTCATAGCCTTCTAGGTAGAAGTACCTTGAAGAGTCAGGTGTATGGATCTCATCAATAAGGAGAATCTGATCTCCAAACTTCCCAAATTCATATTTGGTATCCACCAATATTAGCCCTTTGCTTTTGGCCATTTCAGTGCCTGATTGGAATAGGTCTTTGGTGTATTTTTCTAATTGGATATAATCTTTTTCACTGACAATACCTTGACTAAGGATTTTGTCCCTTGAAATATCTTCGTCATGTCCTTGGTCGGCCTTAGTCGTAGGAGTGATGATTGGTGTTGGAAGTGGATCGTTATCTTTTAAACCATCAGGAAGATCAACACCACAAATACTTCTTTTGCCATCCCTATATTCCCTCCAAGCATGTCCAGCTAGGTAGCCTCTTATTACCATTTCCACTTTAAAAGGAACGCATCTTTTACCAATGGTGACATTAGGATCAGGGGTAGAGGTGACCCAGTTAGGCACAATATCAGCGGTGGAGGCAAGAAAGTAGGACGCGATTTGGTTAAGAACCTGCCCTTTAAAAGGGATTGGTTTTGGTAGCACTACGTCAAATGCTGATATGCGATCTGTTGCAACTACAGCAATTAATTTATCAAATATATAGACGTCTCTTACTTTTCCTTTGTAAAAGTCTAATTGTCCTGGGAATTCGAATTGTGTGCTTTTTATACCTTGGTTCATTGTGCCTTAGATTTTAAACACAAAAATAGAAAATAATCTGATGCTTGTTCTAATTTTTCAATCTTCCTGAAAATCTATCCCGAAAATTCTTAGCTGAGAACTACCTTTGTTTAGCGGGTTTCACCCTGTCCAAGTAAGGTTTGTTATTCTTTTTTTCCTGATTTGTAAGTCATTTCTCCTATGATTGCACCAGACTCGTCTTTGGTGACAAACCGGCCGTTTTTTAATCCTCTGTTGTATTTCCCCTCTATGGCAATGGTTCCATTTTCATGGTAACCTAAGTAATCTCCATGCTTGATACCGTTTTTGTAATTGATTTCAGTGGCCTTCGATCCATTAGGGAAATAGGTGATAAAAGGCCCTTCAAGACTTCCTTTATTATAATTACTTTCCTCTATCAATTGTCCGGATTCAGTGAATTCCTGCTGAATTCCATCTAAGGTTCCGTCCTTGAAAGTTTGTTTTTGATGAATTTCGCCATTTTCATAATAGCTGATATGGGAGCCATTTGGTTTTCCATTTGAAAACTCAGTTCTGCTCTTAAGTTTTCCGGAAGGAAAATAACTTTCTAATAAACCTTCAATAGCTCCGCTCTTAAACGAAGCAATTTGTGAGAGACTCCCATTTGGATAATAAGACTTGGCTTCACCATGAGGTAAATCTTTATAGTAAGGTGTTATTTTAAGCGTGTCTTGTGTTATAGGGTGTAGGTCATAAAAATCTGACATCCTTTGTCCATTTTCATATTGGCCTACTTGAATCAATTGGCCTAAAGTATTGTAAAGTTTATAGGCCCCATGTGCCATTCCTTCTGAGGTTTCAAAATTCTCTTTTATAATGGTCTCACCTGCATCATAATAAGTGGTGTGAACTTGTGCAAATCCAGGAGTGACCGAGTAAAGCAAAAGTAGAAAGAATACAAAAGTGAAGAGTTTCATTTGGTGCCATTTTCCTTTAAAAGCCTAGCGTTTTATTGCTGATTACATTTTTTCTATGACAATAGCAGATGCACCGCCTCCACCATTGCATATTCCAGCAACTCCCAAGTTTCCATTTTCTTGATGAAGAATGGAAAGTAAAGTTGTTATGATTCTGCTACCTGAGCACCCAAGTGGATGGCCCAAAGCCACAGCTCCACCATAAACATTTAATTTTTTTTCAGGAATACTCAACAGTTCTTGATTGGCTAGAGCCACCGCTGCAAAGGCCTCATTGATTTCATAATAGTCGATGTCACTTGAATTGACTCCTGCAATTTTTAGTGCTTTTGGAATAGCCAAGGAGGGCGCTGTTGTAAACCATAATGGGTCACTGGCAGCATCAGAAAATCCACGTATTTTACCGATTATCGGTAAGTTCATTGACATGGCTGTTTTTTTATCCGCTAAAATAAGCGCTGAGGCCCCATCACTTATGTTTGATGCGTTGGCTGCAGTAACTGTTCCTTCCAGTAAAAAAACAGGTTTTAATGTTGGTATTTTTTCGAAATTGACCTTTTTGAAATCCTCATCTTCTGAAATAAGGTTCTTTTCACCCCTTCTGCCTTTGACCTGAATGGGGCATATTTCATTATCGAATAAGCCTTTTTTCCATGCTTCAGCGGCCAGTTGATAGCTTTTTATGGCATACTGATCCTGAGATTCACGACTTATCTTCATTTCTTTGGCTGTGTTTTCAGCGCAATTCCCCATAGGAAAATCGTGATAAACCTCGTGTAAGCCATCCTTTTGAAGTCCATCTACCAGGTTTCCATCTCCATATTTATAGCCAAAACGAGCCTTTGGAAGGTAATAGGGGACATTACTCATGCTTTCCATCCCTCCGGCAACTACGATTTCAGCTTGCCCACACATTATGGCTTGAGCGCCTAGCATTACTGCTTTCATGCCGGATGCACATACCTTGTTAATTGTCGTGCAGGGTGTTGAAATGCTTAGACCAGCTTTTAGTGCCGTTTGTCTGGCGGGTGCTTGTCCTAAGTTTGAGGAGAGTACGTTTCCCATCAATACCTCACTGATTAAACTAAGGTCTGTTATCCCAGATTTCTCTATGGCGGATCGAATGGCAAATCCTCCCAGTTCGGTGGCCGAGAGAGAAGAGAGTTGTCCCCCAAATCCACCAATAGGAGTTCTTGTGGCGGCTATAATATATACTTCTCTCATATTATGGGTCATTTGTTTTAATAATCAGGAAGCCCTCTTTTAGGTTGTTGAGTAGGCTTCTTTTTGTTCTGTTGAATGTACCTAAGCTCATTACTATTCATGGCATCCAGGATCTGTGCAGCTTGTTCAGGTGTAATGTTCATTTGCTCTAACCTTTGCTTCAGTTCTTCCATCGCCTTTTCCCGTTCGCTCAGATCACTTTCCATGCTATTCTGCTCCTCAGAATTTTCATTTTCTTCTGTTTTCTCCCCACGCTTTTCTTCCATTTCGTCAGACTCATCAGCACCATCCTCTGGGGTTTGTTCTTCCCCCTCACCATTTTCTTGCTTTTCGCTATCCTGCTTCTCTTGTTCCTGCTGATCTTGGTTTTGCTCTTGTTCTTGTTGCTCTTGGTCTTGCTGATCCTGATTCTCCTGGTCTTTCTTCTCTTGCTCTTCCTGGTCTTTTTTTAATTTCTCCCAAAGTGCATTGAGCTTGGCATCTTGAGGGTATTTCTCAAGACCTTCTGCCAGCAATTGGCTGGTGCCCTGTATGTCGTCATTTACGTATTGTCTTGCAGCTTTATTGAAATAATCTGCTTGAGATTGGGATTTTCCTTCATACGGCAATAACACGATTAAAGGAAGGATGATTAGAAATAGTTTATTTATTGATTTCATTGATGTCCTTTAAATGGTCTATAAATTGCTGATAAGAAGCTACTGTTTCATCGATTTCTAAAGCCCGATTCATTGTGTTAAGCGCTTCGTCAAACTGGAACCTATCCACCAAATCGTCTGCCTGAGCCTTCATCCTCTTGGCGTAGTTGGAGGGTTCTGGTTTGTCCTCCTGATCTTGGTTTTCCTCGTTTTCCTGATTTTCTTCATTGCCATCTAACCACCTGCTTAGTAGTTCATAGTTATACCGTGCTTTTTCATTGGTTGGATCCTTTAATAAGGAGGTTTTAAAAAAGGCCAGTGCCTCTTTGTATTTTTTCTCATTACCCAGCATTACTCCTTGCTGATTGGAAGCATAAGAAGATATTTGAGCTTTCTCACTACTCAAAAGGCTTTCATATGTTTTTTTTGCATCCTCTTCTTGCCCGTTACTTTGGTAGCTTAAAGCCAGGTTAAACTTTATTTCAGGCTGTGTTAGCCCATGCTCATCAACTAGGGCAAGATGGTGTCTAACTGAATTTTCATAATCAGCTTCCTTAAAAGACCTTTCTGCTGTAGCGATCGCTTCATTGGTAATCGCTATATTCTTCCAGTCACTCGGTAATAATAACAAAATCCATAGTAAATATCTGGATACCATTGTGTTGGTTGTTTTTCAGTTGAATTAAAATGATAAGGTTCTGACGGGTAAAACGGCATCAATAATTGCCAAAAGGAGAGCCGCCAAAAGAAAATAGAAATATTTGTTGGAAGAGGCTTCTACAGTTCTGCTCGCCATCACAGTACCTTCTAATTTTGAGATGGTGTCAATTAAGTGAGGGATGTCGTTCTGTTCCCCACTTAATTCAAAATAGTCTCCACCTGTATCATTGGCTATTTTTCTAAGATTGTCCGAAGTAAGTCTAGAGATAGCTGGCCTATTGGTGGTTTGATCAATCACTACACCACTGCCTCTTGGGATAGTACTCCCATTGGATGTACCTACCCCCATACTAAAGACTTTTATCCCTGCTGTATTCAAC
The DNA here is from genome assembly GCF_056859355.1 of Cyclobacterium sp. L-R. Lineage (NCBI taxonomy): Bacteria > Pseudomonadati > Bacteroidota > Cytophagia > Cytophagales > Cyclobacteriaceae > Cyclobacterium > Cyclobacterium sp. L-R. Next base: position 17,373 of record NZ_JBSXOH010000098.1, on the reverse strand, counting down.
TCATTAAGGGTTTGCTCCAGTCCATCTCCAAAATCTTCTCCGTCACTAATCAAAACGATGGCTTTGGATTTTGGTTCTTGACTTTCATCTGTTTGAAATTTGCTTAGCGCCAATTTTAGAGGAGCAGCTATATCCGTCCCTGAATTAGGAACTAGGCCACTATTCAATCCGTCTAAATGTAGTTGAATCACATTTTGATCGAAAGTTAAAGGGCATTGTATAAATGCCTCAGATGAAAATATAATTATTCCTAAGCGGTCCGAACTGAAATTCTTCACTAAGTTTTTCAATTCAAACTTGACCCTTTGTAATCTGCTTGGATTAATGTCTTCCGCATTCATAGACCTGGAAAGGTCTATGGCGAGAAAAAGGTCTTTTCCCTCTTGCTTAATTTCTTTCATTGCATTGCCTATTGAGGGACCAGCCAAAGCGATAAGAAATAAAGAAAAGTACAGACTTCTTAAAACCATTTTCCATACCAACCGCCGCTTTTTAACGGTGATCTTCTGGTTAATTTTCCAAAATCGATATAGATAAAACCCGTACAACAAAATGAATACTATTGCCAAGGTTATTATAAAACTATTGTCAGGATATGCCCAAATCATAGGTTGAAATTAATCATTATAACTTAAAACGAAATGGATGAAGAAGAATTATTGATTTTTTCAAACCATAAAGTTAATTGCTGTTAAATATTTATTGCAAACTTAACTATTTTGTTGTGATACCGTTATGTTCGTATATCCTTTATTAATGTTTTGGGGATTTTCCACCAATAATCTTTCGATTTAAATAATGCTTGGTTTTAACTTTGTGGCTTTCAGGTATGTTTGTATTTTATTCATTTTTGTGTTTTTATCAGCGGAGCTCGATTCATTTGCTCAGAGTATAGGCCAGATAAGTGGGCAGGTCCTAGATGGCCAGTCTGGTGAACCATTGCCTGGAGCAGCTATCTATTGGGAAAACCAGCCCACCAAAGGTACAGTGACGGATGTAAATGGATTCTTTTCTTTTCCAGTAGAGCCTCTTCCAAATAGCTTAAAAATAAGCTTTTTAGGTTATGAAGCTGTTAGCCGATCTTTTAATAAAAAAGATGAATTGGCTGAGCTGAAGTTTTTTTTAAGCCCCAATGAAATGAATCTTTCTGAGGTGGTGGTTTCCGAAAGGAGGGAGGATTATAATGTGAAAAGTACAGCTATCGGAAAGAGTGAGATTTCTGGCGATGAATTGAGGAGAATTCCAGCCCTATTTGGTGAAGTGGACTTGCTAAGAGGTATTCAACTTCTTCCAGGGGTAAACACTGCAGGGGAAGGAACTACAGGATTGTTTGTAAGAGGCGGGTCTTCAGACCAAAACTTGATTCAAATAGATGGAGCACCAATATACAACCCTTCTCATTTCTTTGGGTTTTTCTCTGTTTTCAATCCTGATGCCATTAGTGATGTGGCCCTCTACAAGGGGAATATACCTGCTAATTTTGGTGGACGAGCCTCTTCTTTAGTTGATATCTCCTTGAAAGAAGGAAATACACAGAAATTGAAAGGAGATGGAGGAATTGGAAGTATTAGTTCGAGGATTACTGTAGATGGCCCTTTGTTTTCTGATGATGCCTCCTTTCTAATTTCAGCTCGGAGAACTTATGCAGACGTTTTTTTAGGTCTCTCTTCCAATGAATCTCTCAGAGAAAATCAATTGTATTTTTATGACTTGAGCGGTAAGCTTATGTGGAGAAAAGGAGAAAAAAATAAATTCACCTTTTCCACCTATTATGGAAGCGATTTTTTGGGTTTGTCAGAACAATTTGGTTTGGGTTGGAACAACTGGATAAACTCTTTCAATTGGGATAGGCAAATCAACGACAAATTGTTTCTTGATGTAACAGCTTATTACAGTTTTTACAAATATAAAATCACTGTTTCCGACGAGGACAATGGGTTTGATTGGTCCAATTACTTTTCTGAAACCGGGGGCAAAATTGCCTTTACTTATCTACCTGAAGACGATACAGAATTGAAATTCGGAATGCATAGCCAACTGTATTATTTTGCACCTGTAGACTTACAATTTAGCAATGATGAAAACTTGCTACCCTTTGAGTCTACTACTAGAATTGGTTTTCAGAACAGTTTCTTCATAGCGGGAAAATCAGAGGTTTCAGAAAAATTGAGCGTTGAGGCTGGCCTTCGTTGGAGTGCTTACCAACAGATTGGCAATGGTACAAATTACCTATACGAAGGAGGTGAACCAACTGGAGATGCTGCAATTTCAGACACCTTAAATTATAGCTTTGGAGAAAGGATGAAGTTTTTTGATGGACTTGAACCTAGAGTAGCTTTTAGATATCTCCTTACCGACGGTTTAGCATTGAAAGGAAGTTATAACCGGAATTACCAATACATTCAGGTGGCATCAAACTCTTCAGCAGGACTCCCTATAGATAGGTGGATTCCAGCTGGTAAATATATAGAACCTATTAGAAGTGATCAGGTTTCTCTAGGACTCTTCAAAAACCTTAATGATAATAGATGGGAATTGTCATTGGAAGGTTATTACCGTGATTTTAGAAACATAATTGATCTCAAACAGGATGCAAATGTATTGTTTAAAGACAATGTGGAAACTGAGATTCTAACTGGAGATGGTTGGGCTTATGGTTTGGAATTTATGTTGAGAAAAAACATTGGCAAAACTACTGGTTGGCTAAGTTATACCTGGTCAAGGGTGTATAGGCAAATTGAAGGAATCAACATGGATTTGCCTTATAATCCGAGGTATGACAGACCTCATGATTTGAGCTTGGTACTTACCCATCAGCTTAATGAAAGATTGTCTTTCTCAGGGACATTTGTATACACCACAGGAGTAGCTGTAACCTTTCCTGTCGGCTCGTATGTGCTGGACAATCAACGCATACCTTTATATGATGCTTACCGTAACAATAGCCGTTTCCCTGATTATCATAGGATGGATCTATCATTAACGCTTAAGAACAAAGACAAAGGTAGATGGTGGAAGGGGAGTTGGAACTTTAGTGTTTACAATGCCTATGGAAGGAAGAATCCATTTTCCTACCAATTTTCAGACATTAAAAACAATGACATTAATTTTGATTCCAGTGAAGGTATACCTGTAGTTTCACAAAGACCAGGAGTAGTCAAAACTTATTTATTTGGGATTTTGCCATCGGTAACCTACAATTTTACTTTTTAAGATATATGAAAAATTTTGGAATAATAATTTGCCTAATTTCACTTTTGTCCTGCCAGGAAGAAGTGCAACTTGATTTAGGGGATATCCCGAAAAAGCCTATCATTGAGGCAATATGGACGGACAATGCTTCGGATAATTTTATTAGGATTACCTATACCAGAGATTACTATGATACTTTAGACAATGAGGTGGCCAAAAATGCCTCCGTCAGTATTAAGGACAATTCTTCTGGCGAAACGGTTGACTTTAATTATGTTGAAGAATTGGGCTATTATCTACCAATAAATAATCAGGTAGCAATTACCGGACACCAATATACGATGAAGGTTTTGCTAGATGATGTAGCATATACAAGTGAGGGAATTACAAAAGAACCTCCAGTTTTAGACAGCATTACTTCAAGGTTTAGAGAAGAGAGGTTTTTTGCTGAGGAAGGCTATTACTTGACTTTATACGGTAAAATCCCTTTTGAAGATGGTAATTTCTATAGGTTACTAGTGACAAAAAATGATACGCTTTTAAATGGTACTGACGATTATTTCCTCTTTGATGATACCTTTGGCACCAATATTCTGGACAATGGATTCGAATTGAATGGGTTTGCTTTTGAGGAGAATGATAAGGTTAAGCTTCAGTTGATCAGATTGAATGAGAATGCCTATGATTACTTAGTCCAATTCGTGTCTTTGTTGTCCAATGATGGAGGCCTTTTTAGCCCTCCACCTGAAAACCCCATATCGAATATTATAGCCTCTAAGGGTGAGGGGCAAGTATTGGGGTATTTTATGACAGGTTCAATTATTTCGAAAACCATAACCATTGAAGAAAGCGAGCAATAGGTGAGCCTGAATTAGGCCATCTATTACTCGCTGAAATTCAATAGGCGGAGAAAAAAATAAGCTTATTTAGTGCCGGTTTCTGTGAGAAATGGTTGAATTTGGGCTTCGCTGTAATCCCAAAGAAGATCTCTTAGAGCTTTGGAAGAGGTCAAGGAATTGTCTTTTGCGACTTTTGATTTTTTATAGTATGCACCATTTTTACTTGGGTCTTGTTCGTTTGTAGCTAAAAAGATACCTGTTTGAGCACCTTTTTTAGGGCTTATCATAAATGGTTTAGCGAGGAAAATTAACACTTTGAATAGTCCAAGGCTTTGATTACCGAAATTAGTATTGACCACTCCTGGGTGTAATGCATAGGCAGCTATTTTTTCATGACTGTATTTCTCCGCCAAGGCTTTTGTAAATAAAATGTTATAGAGTTTTACATTGGCATAGGCTTTAAATGAGCTGAAATTTTCTTTAAGTTCCAGATCCTGCTTATTGATCCCTGCTGCTTTGTGTGCCTCTGAACTAACGCTAATTATTTTCCCACCATTTCCACTGATAAGTAAGGGTAGGGTTAGCTGGGTCAATAGGAAATGTCCCAAATGATTTACCGAGAAGGTGAGTTCATGCCCGTCTTTAGTAATTTCCTTTTCAGGGAAAATCCCTCCCGCATTATTGATAAGTACATCAAGGTTTTTGGTCTTATCGGCAAGGGATCTCGCAGCCTTGGCAACAGAGTTTAAATCAGAAAGGTCACAATATATGATTGTGAATTTACTTGATGGAGAGGGGAGTGACTCTATCAGAGACAGGGCTTTTTTTTCACTTCTAACCAAAAGAAATATTTGTTCACATAAGGGAGCCAAGGCTTTTACTTTTTCTGCACCAATTCCAGATGTTGCTCCAGTTATTGCTATTTTCATAAAGTAGGTTGTTAGGGTTGTTGAATTTTCAATAATGCGGAATGAATGTAGGTGAAATTAAAGATATTATAACTATAATTAAAAGGAAGGAGCGTAAAATTCGAGGCGGGGAATCCCAAATCAATTGAAACTGATAAATTAATTTCTGTATTTTTGTTATTGATTTCAACTAAGATATTCAATGGTTAGTGTCTAAGTTTCTCAGTAGGAAGTTTATGGATCTGTTTTTCAGGTAGATATCTTCAGAAAGAAAAAGGATAACATCCTTAATTAAACAAGTTGTAGGTGGCAAAGAAAAAATTCATTGAAATAAAGAAGGTTATAGGTGATAAAAATCCAGGTTTATTAAAGTGGATGCCGGGCTTTCTTCTATCGTATATCCAGAGAATTGTTCACGAAACCGAGGTCAATGATGTGATGGAACGGAATGCTAACTTAAAGGAGTTGGATTTCGTGAATGCATTAATAGTTGAATTTGGGATGAAGATAGAGGTGAGGAATGCAGAAAATATTCCTTTGGAGGGCAATGTTATTTTCGCTGCGAATCATCCTTTGGGAGGTTTAGATGGCATTGTGTTGATGCATGTATTAGGTGCCTACAGGGAAGATTTAAGGTTTTTAGTCAATGATTTGTTGATGAATATCCCCAATTTCGGTAAGTTATTTGTGCCGGTCAACAAACATGGAGGGCATGGCAAAAGAGGCGTGGAGATTATAGAGGCTACCTATGCATCAGATAATGGGGTTATTATCTTTCCTGCTGGTCTTGTTTCTCGCAAACAGCCGAATGGTATTGAAGATTTAGAGTGGAAAAAAAGCTTTATAAATAAAGCAAAGAAGTATAAAAAAGATGTAGTTCCTATATATATAGAAGGGAGAAATTCATCTTTTTTTTATAATTTGGCGAACCTTAGGAAAAAGTTGGGAGTAAAGGCCAATATTGAAATGTTTTATTTGGCGGACGAAATGTTTGCCCAAAAAAACAAAAAAATTGTAGTCCATATAGGAAAACCGATTTCTTACAAGTATTTTGATGCTTCTAAGACGGATAAATATTGGGCACAAGAGGTCAAAAATATAGTTTACAATATTGTCCAAGACAAGTAGGATTTATGCAAGACATTATCAACCCGATTGAGAGGGATGCGATTAAGAATGAATTGACACCCGATCGATTTTTAAGATATGTAAACAATGGGGAAAATGAAATCTATCTGATTAATCAGCACAATGCACCAAATGTGTTGAAAGAAATCGGTAGGCTACGGGAGATTTCCTTTCGGGCAGCAGGAGGAGGCACAGGACTGTCAATAGATATAGACGAAAATGATACTTGCGAAAAGTGCTACGAGCAGTTGATCGCATGGAATCCTGAAGACGAAGAAATCATTGCAGGGTACAGATTGATCAAATGTTCGGATGCAGGCTTTACAGATAAGGGCTCTGTTAACCTATCTACAGCACACCTGTTTAATTTCTCAGATTCGTTTATTGAGGATTACCTTCCATATACCATAGAATTGGGCAGATCTTTTGTCCAACCAAAGTACCAACCAAGTGTTGACAATAGAAGAGGGATATTTTCTCTTGACAATTTGTGGGATGGATTGGGAGCAGTGGTTATGATCAATCCCGATGTCAAATATCTTTTTGGAAAGGTTACCATGTACCCACATTATAATGCGGAGGCCAGAGATTTATTGATTTATTTCATGAATCATTATTTTCCAGACAATGACCAGTTGATTTTACCTATAGTGCCTTTAGAGTATAAAACAGATCTCCAGAATTTTAAAGGAGTTTTTGATGGGCTGTCTTATAAGGAAGGGTATAAATTACTCAATTCAAGGGTGAGAACTTTAGGAGAGAACATTCCTCCTTTGATCAATACCTATATGAATTTGTCCTCAACGATGAAGACCTTTGGTACAGCAATGAATTATGAATTTGGCGCTGTAGAAGAGACTGGGATTCTTATTACTATCGCAGATATATACGAATCAAAAAAACATCGCCATCTCGAAACATTCGCAAGAGACAAGCACTATGGTGCAAAACAAAATTAAAAATTGAGAAGCATTGAACCCATTGAGAAATGAATGCGAAGCCATTTGGTAAAACAGGCTTATATTTTCCATCAATTATCTTTGGGAGCAGTGCATTGGGAAACCTTTTCCAAGCCTATTCAAAAGCAGATAAAAAAGCCATCCTTAAGGAAGCTTTCAATAGAACGAGCCCTAATACGGTCTTCGATACTGCAGGTAAATATGGGGCGGGTTTGGCTCTTGAGGTATTGGGAGAGTTTTTAGCGGAGGAGCGTATTCCTCGCAGTAATGTTATTATTACAAATAAACTCGGCTGGACCAGAGTGCCTCTTACTACTCCTGAGCCCCAATTTGAACCCAATATTTGGAAAGGCATTCATCATGATGCGGTTCAAAAGATAAGTTATGAGGGAATTCTGGAATGTTTCGAAAAAGACAATGCCCTCCTGCAAGGATATGTTCCACAGCTGATTTCCCTCCATGATCCTGATGAATTTTTAGCTAAGGCAAAGACTAAGGAAGAGCGAGCCTTATTATGGGAAGAGCTAATAGGTGCCATAACCGCCATGAAGGAATTGAAAGAGGCAGGTAAGGTAAATGGTGTCGGCGTGGGGGCTAAGGACTGGAAGACTATCAGAGAGATCTATTCGCGGGTGCCATTGGACTATGTGATGGTTGCCAATAGTCTTTCACTCATTCAACATCCTCCTGAATTAATGGATTTTTTAGAATTATTGAGAAAGGATAATGTAGGCATAATCATAGCAGCTATTTTTCAATCCGGCTTTTTAACAGGGGAGGATTATTTTGATTATAAAAAACTTAACTCTTCCGATCCCGAAGACCAAATGAAAATTCAGTGGAGAACTGCATTTTTTGAAGTTTGTCAAAAATACGATGTAGCTCCTTTTCATGCATGCATACAATTTTCACTTATGGTACCCGGCGTGTCAAGTGTAGCCCTAAGTGTCAATAAACCCGAATTGGTAGAAAAGAATATTCTTGCCTCAGAAACATCCTTGCCTAAAGAATTTTGGAAGGAATTAAAAGATAAATCCTTAATTTCGGATTTCCCTTATATATAAGAAACCAAATAATCTAAATCACCAATGAGCCAAACAGTAAACCCAGTAAAGACAGAATTAATTTCCAAAAAGAATTTCTGGCCATTCCTTTTACTTACCTGCCTGTTTATGTTGTGGGGAGTAGCCCACAACATGACCGATACCCTTTTGGCAGCTTTTAAAAGGATAATGAGCATGACTGATTTTCAGACATCCTGGATTCAGTTGGCATTTTATGGTTCGTATTTTTGCTTGGCTTTACCCGCAGCAATTTTCATTAGAAAATATTCTTATAAATCTGGGATTCTTCTGGGGTTAGGGCTTTTTGCCTTGGGCTCTCTGTTATTTTATCCTGCGGGGATGATGATGTCCTACGGCTTTTTCCTCCTGGCTTTATATGTATTAGCAGGAGGTCTTTCTATCTTAGAGACTGCAGCCAATCCATACATTTTAGTGATAGGTCCACCAGAAACGGCCACTCAAAGGCTTAATCTTGCCCAATCGTTCAACCCAATTGGGTCTGTTATTGGTGTGTTTTTAAGTAAAATATTTATTCTCTCTAAACTCAATACCGCTGAGGCAACAGACCGAACAAACATGGCTCCAGAGGAGCTTGCGGCTATTCAAGCTGATGAACTGGCAGGTGTTGTAAGTACTTATGTTGGTGTTGCTTTATTTCTGATAGTAGTATGGTTTGTTATTCGTGCTGTTAAAATGCCAGTAGCTTCTGAAGAGACAGAAAAAGATGGTGTGATCGGTGGTTTTAGAAGATTGTTTAAGAACAAGAATTATGTCCGTGGGGTAATGGCTCAGTTTTTTTATGTAGGCGCCCAAATTGGCGTTTGGTCATTTACCATAAGGTATGTAATGACAGAGCTTGATGTGATGGAAAGTGCTGCCTCTGATTATTATTTGATCTCTTTGGTGCTTTTTGCTGGTAGTCGTTTTCTATTTACTATACTAATGAAGTACTTTAAGCCATCTATATTATTGGCGTTTTCTTCATTATTAGCCATTCTACTTAGTTTTGTGGTAATATATGGTAGTGGGATGATTGCCGTTATAGCATTGGTGTTAATATCCGTTTGTATGTCTTTGATGTTTCCTACCATTTATGGTTTGGCAGCAGAAGGTTTGGGTAATGACACCAAACTTGGAGGGTCTGGTTTGATTATGGCCATATTGGGAGGAGCTCTCATCACAGCTATTCAGGGACAAGTTTCTGATATCAGTGGAAGTATTCGTTTATCCTATTATGTACCTATGCTATGTTTTGTTGTGGTAATGTATTTTGGTCTTGCACACTATTTCCAAAAATCTGATAATAAGAAAGTGGAAGTAGCTTAATTGACCTATCTACTTGATCTATAAAAAAAGCTTCATGCATAAACCGCATGAAGCTTTTTTATTGTACACTAGTGTAATATCATCGGATAAAAAACAAGGGCTAGGAGATTAAACCCGAAATATGCAATAGACAATCTATTACGTGCCGAATTCACTTTAAAAACAGTCTGATTTTCTTGCGATTGCAACACTCATTACGAATCCTATTACATAATCCGGGTTAAATTGCTAATGCATCAGATGCTATTTAATAAAAACCGAAATAGTTTCTAGCATTTCTGTAGCAAATGTCTTCAACCATCTGTCCCAACCATTCCTCATCAGCTGGCAGTTCACCATTGGCGACATCCTGACCTATGAGGTTACATAAAATTCTTCTGAAGTACTCATGGCGTGGGAAAGAGAGAAAGCTTCTGCTGTCTGTTAGCATGCCGACAAAGCAACTAAGGATTCCCATATTGGAAAGCGTATTGATTTGCTTTTCCATACCATCTTTTTGGTCAAGGTACCACCAGCCGGATCCGAACTGTACTTTTCCTTTGACAGATCCATCATTGAAATTCCCAACCATTGTAGCCATTACCTCATTGTCAGCAGGATTTAAGTTGTACAATATGGTTTTTGACAATTGATCCGTACTGTCGAGGTTGTTCAGGTATTTCGCAAGGGCTACACTTTGCGGGAAGTCCCCGATAGAATCAAATCCTGTATCAGGACCCAATACCCTTAGCATCCTTTCATTAGTGTTTCTAAGTGCGCCAAGGTGATATTGTTGTGTCCATCCTTTTGCATGGTACATTTTAGACAATGCAGTGAGGGTTTTAAATTTAAAGAACCTTACCTCATCGGGTTGGATTTTTTGTCCCTTTTTGATAGTAGCAAATAAATCATCTATTGCGTATTTATCACTGTCATAAAAATACAACTGCTCAAGGCCATGGTCAGATAGCCTTCCTCCATTTTCATGAAAATAAGCTACTCTATTTTCCAATGAAGCCAATAAGTCTTCGAATGTTTTGATAGAAATGCCACTTACTGCTGTAAGCTGTTCCAGGTATTTCAAGTAATCAGCGGGGCTTTCTACAGCATACGCTTTGTCTGGACGGAATGCTGGAAGAAGTTTTATCTCAAGCTTGTCCGCTTTGGCTTTTTGGTGATATTCTAAGCTGTCTATAGGGTCGTCTGTGGTACAAACCACTTCTACGTTCATTTTTGAAAGCAACCCACGAGTACTGTATTCTTTTTGTTGAAGGAGATTAGTAGTGTGCGCATAGATATCAGATGCTGTATTTTCATTCAACAATTGATCAACACCAAAGTACCCCTTTAATTCTAAGTGAGTCCAGTGAAACAATGGGTTTCTCATTGTTTGAGGGACGATTTTAGCCCAACTCTCGAATTTTTCCTGATCAGTGGATTCTCCTGTAATGTATTTTTCATTGACTCCAAGCGTTCTCATGGCGCGCCATTTATAATGGTCACCATGAAGCCAGATTGAAGACATATTATCAAACTGACGGTCCTCGGCGATGTCTTTAGGCGAAAGGTGACAGTGGTAATCAATTATCGGCATTTTCTTTGCGTGGTCATGATATAGGCCTTTGGCAAAATCATTTTTTAAAAGAAAATCCTCAGTTAGGAAGGTGTTATTTGAAGGTTTTGCTGTGTTTTGCATTATCTATTCTTTTAATCTAATAGTAATATTAAAAATTTATTTTTGCTTATTCCAGACTTTTAGCTGATTTAGACAATCGATTGCATAAATTAAAATTGTCTCAAATCTAATGAGAATCTTGTTTTGTTGTTTATCTTAGTGTGTAAGCGGTATGTTTGTTTATTTAAAGGTTGATTGACAGTAAAAACATTCGTCATAAGTGAAAGTTCCATATTATCTATCTAGTTGTTTAAAAATCATGAACAGTAAACAAAGAAGAAGTTTCTTAAAAAAAGGAGTGGGATTGGCTACTTTGCCTTTATTGGGTTTAAGCTCTAGAAACCCACTTCCTAAAGACCCAAAGAAAAACCTTAAGCTTAGTTTAAATGCTTTTTCTTTTAATGCTTCATTGCGTGACGGAACGCTTTCACTAGAAAGGTTATTTAGATATTGTGCCGAAAATAGTATTCCAGCTATTGATCTGACAGCTTATTATATTTCTAATTATCCAGAGGTGCCTGAAGATAAGGTGCTCTATGGTATTAAAAAACAAGCGCATCACTGGGGCTTGGATATTAGTGGTTCGGGTGTCAGAAATGACTTTACCTTACAAAATACGGACCTAAGGAAAAAAGAAATAGATCTAGTAAAAAAATGGATTGTAGCCAGTTCAAAAATGGGTGCTCCAGTATTGCGGGTTTTTGCAGGAAAATCCAAGGTGGAAGGTGCAGCGTGGAAAGAGGTTGCCGATGGTGTGATTTCAGCAATGCAGGAATGCGCTTCATTCGGTGCTGAGAATGGTGTGATTGTAGCCATGCAAAACCACAATGATTTTATAAAGTCTGCTGACCAGGTGAACTATATAATGGAAAATGTAAATAAAGAATGGTTTGGATTGGTGTTGGATGTGGGGAGTTATTCCTTGAAAGATCCCTATGAGGAAATCAGTAGAAACGTATACCATGCTGTAAATTGGCAAATAAAAGAAAATGTAAACTACTTAGGAACTCAAAAACCAGTTGATTTGAAAACCTTGATGAAAATTATAAAAAGTAGTGATTACAATGGCTACCTACCGATAGAGACTTTAGGTCCAGGTGATCCTTTTGAAAAGGTGAAAAATTTCCTTAAAGATGTTAAGAAAGCCTTAGATTAGAGTGAAGGTGGGGGACTAAATAAAAAAAAGGTAAGCTGTAGTGAAGCTTACCTTTTTTACTTTATAAAATTCTTTTATTTTAATTCCTTGATTTTGATGTTCTTGTAATGAACTTCATCACCATGGTCTTGTAGGAGGATATGGCCTTTTTCTGCTTCTCCAAAATTATCCCACTTCGCATATTTACTTTCAGCTACCAATGCTCTGAATTCATCAGATCCTCTGGTGTATTCTACCACCTTTAGACCATTGATGTAATGTTCAACTTTGTTGTCTGGATAGACAATAAGCCTTCCTTTGTTCCATTCCCCAACTGGTCGAACGAAACGGTCTTGCTTATCAGCTTTAATTAAGTCATATAGAGAAGAAAGTGTTCTGTTTCCATCTTTTCCTTTCTTAGCATCAGGGTGTCTTTCATCATCTAAAATTTGGTATTCTAATCCAATAGCTGAGCCAGTGTTGTTTTCATTAAGGGTTACAAAGTACTTAACACCACTGTTAGCTCCTTCTGTGATTTTGAAGTCAAAGGCCAGGTCAAAAGCACTGTATTGGTCCATAGTGACAATATCGCCTGCATTAGCTGATTCCCTGCCGTCTGTAGCCTCTATTGTTAATACACCGTCATTAATGGTCCAGCCTCCTTCAGGGAAAGATTCTCCTTTGGCACTTCTCCAACCTTCGCTGGTTTTTCCATCAAAAAGAAGTTTCCATCCATTATCTTCTTCATAAGAAGTTAATTTATTGTCGATGGTACTTACTACAAATACATCTTTTTCAAAAGGTGTAGGAGTAAGGTTTTCTGTCTTAATTCGGATATTTCTGAAGTAAGTTTTCTTACCAGCATTTTCTGGGTGTTTACCTATTCCGTGAACCTGCAAAGCAATAAAGCCTGTAGCGTCCATGTCATCTACTAAATAAGCTACTTCTTGACCATTTACCCACGTTTTTAGGTTATTACCAATAAATTCAATTCTATATGTATTGAATTCTCCTAGTTTGAAAGCACTTCTTGCATCAGGGTTATAAGTTAGTGGATAAAGCCATCCTCGTCTGGCTTCGTCATAAATACCACCAGACCATGCTCTTTCTTTGGGGTCACATTCTACTTGGTAACCAAATACTCTTCCTGCGCCATCATTGGCATCAGGATTATGTTGCCCTCTGGCCATTACGCCTGAGTTACTTGATTCATCGTCTACTCTAATGTCTAGTTCTAAGATGAAATCACCATAGGTCTTGTCTGTAGCAAGAAAAGAATTGGGGGTGTTGGGAACTGATGTACCTACGATCACACCGTCAACTACTTCGAATTCTGCAACGCCATCCAATTGATGCCAACCGTTTAAGGTTTTTCCATCAAATAGATTAATCCATCCGTCTTCTGTTTCTGCTGTTGGTTTTCCGCAAGAAGCTAGAATGAAAAAAGCCAAAGCAAAAAGACTTAAAATTTGTTTGTTCATGTTATGGGTTTTTTTTGTATAAATTTCAATTTGATTCAATAATTGTAAATTATATAAGGAGCGTAAAGATAAGCAATATCTCATAAAAATATAATTTATAGGCAATCGATTGCAATCTGTAAATAGAAAGGTATAAATGCTATTTGCCAAAGGGTATTCATGTTTTATGCCCTTTGATGTAATGAAGTGTTTTACGGACCTAGGCTGGAAGGAGTTTAAATGCTTTGAAATGGCTCTACCTTTTAAAATAAACCTTCTGCATCAAAGTGTAAAGCTATTAGGGAGAGAGGAGATTTTTTATGAGGTACTTTTGAATAAGTCAAGGATGGTTGCTTTCAAAATTGTTTCAGCTTAAGTTTTTAACAATCATGATTTGCTAAATAGTCCATTCCCCAACAAAAACTGACCACCATAAAATGGAATCGGTTTTTTGTCAGGGAATGGCTTGATTATTACTAGTAACAGTTACTTATTTAGCCTTTCTTGAGGCAAAGTTGGAGAAAGAAATTTTCACGAAAAGTGCCTGAAAATATAATCTTATCTTTTATTCAAACTTCACACTTAAGATTGGTATATCAGTTTTGTAGAGTAGGGTGTCAGTAACACCTATCTGGTAGGCTGAATTTGACTTTCGTAAGTTAGATGCAATGGCTATAATTCCAGCCTTTTCTTTTTCTGCGAAAGCGATAATGCCTTTCTCTACTTCTTCGTGGTTATAAATATGACGATGAATCAATAGTTCTTCCTGCCCATAAGCATACTCAGCCATACGGGCTTCGGCTGTACCTGTGTCAATGAATTTTTCTGGGGTATTAATAAATAAAAAATGAACTACTGTCCGTATGTTTTTAATAAAGGGTTTTAACCTGACAAATGCTGGTTTGCTGACTTCATTGAACAAGGAGGCAAAAACCAGTTTTTTCATTGCTCGGCCATCCACGATTTTTTGAACAGCCAAGACAGGGCATGGAGCATTCCTGAGGACTTTCTGGGTAGTAGACCCAATAAATTTCCCAGGTTCTCGATTTTTACCGTATGCACCGATGACAATTAAATCAGCCTTCTGTTTGTGCGCAAGGTCTACGAGAACCTGGGAAGGGACACCCACCTCCACCAGTGCTTCTACTGGTGTGTTTTTAATTTTATGTGTAGCGACAAAGGTTTTTAATTTATCCTTTGCTTCTGCTTCAAGATCTAAGATCTCCTGGTTTTTTATTTTTTCAGATGTCGACAAATTGTTCCAATCTAGATCAGATTGGATGACATTTAGACAAGTGATAGTCGCATCACCTTTACTTGCAACCTTCGCGGCACTATAAAATGCATTTTCTGAATAGGGCGAAAAATCAATTGGGACAATGATTCTTTTCATGACCAGTATATTCTAAATTTCTAAAACCTTGATAATAGCGCCAAATCATAAATAATGAATTTTTAATTTGGTAATTACTCAAAATAAACAAAATTTAAATTAACAATACATGATAAAAATCATCTTAGCTCATGATATTTTTCTTACAGAAGACATTCATTGAAGAGGTGTTATAATTTACCCACTTTAATGTTTTTGAACTCAATGCTCATTTCATTACTTGGGTGTAACTGTAGGCCTATTGGACCTTTCTCAGGCATGTTTTCTGACTGGTAAGTAACTACTTCTTGATCGTTTAGCCATACAGTATAGGCTTGTCCCACCACTTTAATTTTCATGGTATTCCAATCCTTTTGTTTAAGCAGGTCTTTAACTCCTTTTGCTTCTTTAGGGTATGATTTTCCAGGGATATAAGGTGAACCGGTCATGTCTCTTTTTAATGATCCGGAAATTCCAATTTGTATTTGGTCCTTGTCTGTTCTCAAAAATACACCAGAATCTACTGTTCCTTTACCCATTAGGAAATCCAGCTCTAAAATAAAATCACCGTATTCCTTTTCAGTCCAAAGGGTAGAACCTGTTTTTGTAGGGTCATTTTCTGTATAGATATTTCCGTCTCTGACTTCCCACCAGATGTTGTCTTCAGGGTTTACAGTCCATCCTTTTAAGTTTTTCCCATTAAAGATCGACTTCATTTTGACTTTTTGTGCAAAGCCCTGATTGGCGATCAAAATAATCATTAAAAGACTAGGGAGTAGGTATTTCATTTTCATTGTGGTATTATTTAGGTTTTATTAGATTTTGTTTTGTTTTTCTCTCGGCCTTCAATCTTTTAAAGGGGAGTATTTCAAATTCAGGTAGACAATAATAATAAAAATTACTTAGAAATATAGGCCACTCAAAAAAGTAGATGGGTTAAAAGGGGGGTGGCTAATTCTTATTTAATCCCGAAATAGGCAATAGACAATCTACGTGCTGAAATCGCTTCAAAATCAGCCACTTCGTTGTTGTTTTCAATTTCACCATAGCGGTGCTATGCTAAAATCTCCAAACAGACCGGTTTTCTTGAGATTGCAACACTTCCCGTAAACACGGGACAGGCTATTACGAATCCTATTACATAATCCGGGTTAAATCAAATTATGACCTTTTCTTTAATATATTCTTTATTTTAGATCAAGTTATGAGGTTGGTGAAGAGCTTTAAATTATGACCTGGGATTTTAAACCTTATTACCAATTAACGTTTTCTGACTATGTAACCACTTAATAGATTTCTATGGTGAATTCCTAATTCAATAGACTGCTTTTTGCGGCAATTCACCATGGCTTAATTGATTGTCGAGGGGTGTTATAAGGCTTTAAAAAGTTTGATAAAAACCCATTCGTTTAAAGGAGAGTGCCAATGCGTTAACTAAGGGGTATGATCTAATATAAACCCTTTATAAAACATGGGTTTATATTAGATTTTATGGATGGATCTAAATTAAAAAATGCTGGCCTTTTGTCTGTATTATTTGTCTTTTAAATAGGCTGCAACGGCAGCACCTATAATACCTGCTTCATTTTTGTTTTCTGCGACGATTACTGGGACATCTACAGTAATCTCATTTTCAAATTTGTCCATTTTTTTACTTGCACCTCCACCTAAAATAAATAGATCAGGTGAGATTATTCTTACAGTGTGTTTTAAGAATTTATTGAAGCGTTTTCCCCATTCACTGTAGGTAAGGTTGTCCTTTTTACGAGCAGAATCAGCTGCGAAATATTCTATAATTTCCCCGTTTTTATAATAGATTCTTCCCAACTCAAAGTTTGGGATAAGGATACCATTATAAAAAACACCTGTTCCTAAGCCGGTACCTATTGTTACGGTAACCACCAAGCCTTTTTTGTTTTTGCCGGCGCCAAATGTCATTTCTGCCAAACCAGCAGCATCTGCATCATTAATAACCGTAACAGGCAAGCCTGTTTTTTCTGAAAGCAATTGATCAACCTGCACACCAACCCAGCTTTTGTGAATGTTGCTCTTGGTCATGCATTTGCCATTATTAACTACAGTTGGAAAGCCACAACCAATAGGTCCTTTCCAGTTAAAATGATCAACTAATTCTTTCACGGTATTAGCTACACTTTCGGGTTTGGTAGGTAAAGGGGTTGGGATCCTGAATCTCTCGGCGGTTAACTGTCCTGTTTCTATATTAACTGGAGCACCTTTAATGCCAGAGCCTCCTATATCCAATCCTAAAATTTCCATTAAAACAATTTTTATCGCTTTGTAAAATAACCCTATTCAACTTTGGTGATTAAAGTTAG